>NZ_JANGAA010000001.1:0-257359 GCF_024461705.1 Blautia sp. DFI.9.10 | reverse complement strand
GAATGCATCTTTCATGGTCTAACTCCATTATATTTATCATCCTTTTTCTTATATCGACGGATATGTATTTATGAACTAATTGTTCTTTTTCAGTATACTACATCAGGGAAAGGAGAACAAGTGTTTCTTTTATACTATAGAGATTTTTTTAAGCAGATATGCTCAGATGTGCAATTCATCTCACCATCTGAAGAGGTGGGAGAATTCTTGCTACATTTGTTAAAAATTTTTCAGTGCAGCCCGAAGAATTGCTTCTACATCATCTGCCGGCACATCTTCCGGTACCTTTCGTACTGCACGAAGGGCATCTGCAGAACTGTATCCTAATGCGACAAGCGCCTCCACCGCTTCCTGACGACTATCCCTCAGATCAGATGCTCCCTCAGCTGCTTCTTCCTGCTGATGCGCCAGTTTCATCTCAAAAGCATCTTCCAATTTCAGCTTGTCTTTCAGCTCCAGGATCATTTTCTGGGCTGTCTTTTTCCCGATTCCAGGGGCCTTGGAGATTGTTTTTACATCATCGGAAAGCACTGCAAAACGAAGCTCGTCTGCACTGATCCCGGAAAGGATACCCAGAGCGCCTTTAGGTCCGACTCCGTTGACACCGATCAGAAGCTTGAACATGCCAAGATCATCCTTCGAAAAAAAACCATATAGCTGCAGAATATCCTCCCGCACATAGAGAAAGGTATGGATCTTCTTTTCATCGCCTATCCGTGCTTTCCCAAGATCCTGTCCTGTCATATAAATCTCATAACCAATTCCGCCATTTTCCACAACCAGACAATTTTCACCGATATCTGCTACAGTACCTTTTACAAAAGAAATCAAATCTCAAGGCTCCTTCCCTGAAACAGCTGAACATCTGTTTCCCATATGAACGCAATAGTAACATAATTTTCAAAAAAAATCAACCCGGAATACAATCTCCGGGTTGATCCTGTATACAAGCCTGTGATTCCTCTCGCTGTTTTCTATCACTGATTAAGGAAATCCTGATCCTCAAAATAATTGATCCGCATAGAAGAACGGACATCATGAAGCGTTGCGGCAGCTTTTTCTCTGGCAACCTCTGTACCGGCTTTCAGGATATCGAACACATCTTCGGTTCGCTGCTCCCACATTTTCCTTCTTTCACGGATCGGTCCAAGCTCTGCCTGCATAACATTATTCAGGAACTTCTTGACTTTCACATCACCAAGGCCACCTCTCTGATAGTGAGCCTTAAGTTCATCCAGATTCTGATACTCTGGCAAAAATTCAGCAAAATGTTCCGGGCGGCTGAAGGCATCCAGATAGATAAATACCGGATTTCCCTCTACACGACCAGGATCCTGAACACGAAGATGGTTCGGATCTGTAAACATGGACATGATCTTTTTCTTCACTACATCTTCTTCATCAGACAGGTAGATGCAGTTTCCGAGAGACTTACTCATCTTAGCCTTTCCGTCAATTCCCGGAAGACGTAAGCATGCTTTATTGGAAGAAAGAACAATTTCCGGATCTGTCAGTGTATCACCATAAACGGTATTGAATTTATGGACGATCTCCTTGCACTGCTCAAGCATCGGAAGCTGATCTTCACCTACCGGTACATGTGTTGCGCGGAAAGCAGTAATATCAGCAGCCTGACTGATCGGATAGCAGAAAAAGCCTACCGGAATGCTGGCTTCAAAATTACGCATCTTAATCTCGGATTTAACGGTAGGATTACGCTGTACTCGTGCTACCGTAACCAGATTCATATAATAAAAGGTAAGTTCTGTCAGCTCCGGAACCATGGACTGGATAAAAATATTGGATTTCTCCGGATCAAGCCCGCATGCCAGATAGTCCAGAGCAACCTGAAGAATGTTATGACGTACTTTCTCCGGATGCTCTGCATTATCTGTAAGTGCCTGGGCATCTGCGATCATAATATAAATCTCATCATATAAGCCGGAATTCTGCAGCTTCACACGCTCTGCCAGAGATCCAACATAATGACCTACATGAAGGCGCCCCGTCGGGCGGTCGCCAGTTAAAATAATCTTACTCATGAATTTCGTTCTCCTTGAAGTATACTGAATATTTATATCCTATTATAGCCCCTTGAAATTCACCGGTCAAATATTTTTAACCGGAAACTGCAATTTTTCATCGAAATATAACCAAAAGCTTGTACGTATTTATTTATGCATTATCGGGCACAACATGCTTTATTCCAAAAAAGAACTGCCACGTCACTCGGAAAACTTCTATGACAGGCAGTCCTTTTTGTTTTACAGAATCACATGTCTTGGGCAAACTTCCTTACATTTACCGCAGCCTGTACACTTATCGTAATCGATGTGTGCACAGAAATCGGTAACTGTGATCGCCTCGGACGGACAATTCTTCTCACATTTTTTACAGCCGATACAGCCAAGCTCGCAGGCAACTGTAACTGCCTTACCTTTTGCGTGGGAGCTGCAGGCTACACGTGTCTGTTTGTCATATGGTACCAGCTCGATCAGGTGACGCGGACATTTGGCAACACATTTGCCACAGGCTTTACATGCTTCCTGATCTACGACCGCAATACCATTCACTATATGGATCGCATCAAATGGACATGCCTTTACACAGCTTCCGAAGCCCATACATCCAAATGTACAGTTTTTTGCACCGCTGCCAGGGATGAAAGCCATCATCTCGCAGTCTTCCACACCTGTGTACTCATATTTCACAGTCGTCTTATCACAGGTTCCCGCACATTTTACAAAAGCAACCTGACGTGCGGTTTCTTTTACTTCCTGTCCCATGATCGCGCCAATCTTGGCTGCAACAGGAGCACCGCCAACCGGACACTGATCTACAGGAGCTTCTCCCTTTGCAATTGCGGCAGCGAGTCCGGAACATCCCGGATATCCACAACCACCACAGTTATTTCCTGGAAGAACGCCGAGAATGGCTTCTTCCTTTTCATCTACCTTAACGGTTAATTTCTTGTCTGCAAGTCCGAGGAAAATACCAATGAATAAACCAGTACCGCCGACAATGACTGCAGCCATAATAATTCCTGTTATACTCATGCTCTTCTTCCTCCTATACGATTCCGGAGAATCCAAAGAATGCAATAGCCATCAGTGCTGCCGTAAGCAGAACGATCGGCATACCCTGGAAGGATTCCGGAATATCGTTGTATTCCATTTTTTCACGGATTCCTGCAAGTAATACAATTGCAATCAGGTAACCTACACCTGTGGCAAATCCGTTGACAACACTTTCAAGAATGCTGTATTCATATTTAACGTTGTTCAGTGCTACACCAAGAACTGCACAGTTTGTTGTGATCAGAGGAAGGTATACACCAAGTGCCTTGTAAAGGGATGGTACAAATTTCTTGAGAAACATTTCTACGATCTGTACCAGTGCCGCGATAACCAGGATAAATACGATCGTTTTCAGATACTCAAAATGGGTCGGTACCAGGATGAATTTATAAAGCAGTCCTGCAACAAAAGATGCAATAGTAATAACAAACACAACTGCACCACCCATGCCGGCTGCGGTTTCTGTTTTCTTGGAAACTCCAAGGAAAGAACAGATTCCCAAGAACTGACTCAATACAACGTTACTGCAAAGCGCAGAACCAATTGCGATCAACATCAAGCTTGCCATTTTCTATTCCCCCTTTTTATTCTTTGTCGGAAGGACATCCGCCGCAGGTCGCACAATTGGAGCCACAGCCGGACTGGATCTTGGAAACATCTTTGCCCTTCTTTGCCATGTTGATCTTTACTTTGTTCTGGATTGCTGCAAGTCCGGCAAGAACCAGAAATGCTCCAGGTGCAAGGATAAAGATAGTGATCGGGGTATAGCCGGCAGCACCGGTAGCTGCATCAGCAACCGGAATGATCTGTGCTCCGAAAGCCTTTCCGGAACCAAGGATCTCTCTTACAAGACCAATGGCAACCAGGCCCACTGTAAAGCCAAGACCCATTCCAAGTCCGTCAAAGATAGACGGAAGGACAGGGTTCTTGGAAGCATAACTCTCTGCACGTCCCAGAATGATACAGTTAACAACGATCAGTGGAATGTAAATTCCAAGTGACTCATAAAGAGAAGGAGTAAAGCCTTCCATCAGAAACTGTACGATAGTTACAAAAGATGCTACAACTACGATAAAGGCCGGCATTCTGACAGAGTCCGGAATAACCTTACGCAGCATGGAGATGAGCATGTTTGACATAACCAGAACTACGGTTGTGGAAAGTCCCATACCAATACCATTGATCGCAGAAGTCGTTACCGCAAGGGTAGGACACATACCAAGCATCAGGACGAAAATCGGATTTTCGGTTATAATGCCGTTTTTTAATCTTTCACCACAATTATTCATATTCAACTACCCTCCTAAAATGCGTTTTTGCAATAGCCGATAGCTGTATTGACTGCACCGGTAAAAGCTCTGGATGTGATGGTCGCACCACTGATAGCATCAATAGGCTCACCTTCGCCGCCGTCCTTGGATACATAGAATTTATCGGTATTCTTTCCAACATACTGTTCCTGAAACTTCGCTTCTGTAGCACGCATTCCAAGTCCAGCAGTCTCACTGATGGAAAGAATGGAAACGCCGCTGACGGTACCGTCTTTTGTTACACCAACTGTGATCTGGATATCACCGCCGTAACCCTCTTTATCGGTTACAGTTACCACATAGCCTTCATCTGCTGCTTCACAGACTTCATCTACGGTTGCTTTGATTCCAAGATCTGCAGCTGTTTTATCTGCTGCTTCCTTGTCTACATCTACAGCTTTAAAATCTTCCAGACTTACATCACTGAATACAGTCTGCCATGCTTCTTTTTTTGCCTGTTCCTCGGTTCTTGCAATGGGTTCTTTGGTAACTTCGTAAACCAGTCCAAGGCCAAGGCCGGCAACTACTGTAATGATCGTAAGGATCAATGTATTTCTGATAATCTTACCCATTATTTCTTGCCTCCTTTTCCAAAAGCAACCGGTTTTGTTACTTTTTCAATAAGCGGAACCAGAAGATTGCAGAAAATGATCGCATAGGAAACACCCTCTGCGGAACCACCAAAGAGACGGAATACCGCTGTCACGATACCGAGGCAGCAGCCATATACCAGCTGACCTTTCGGAGTGATCGGCGTTGTCACATAATCTGTTGCCATAAACCAGGCTCCAAGCATCAGACCTCCTCCAAAGATATGGCTTAAAAGATAGTTTACATCAAAGCCTTTGCCTGTTCCCAACATATAGAAAATGACAAATACTGCAAAACTTCCAATATATGTAAGAGGTACCTTCAGATCGATGATCTTAAATGCGAGAAGGATCACTGCACCGATGAGGATCGCCAGGGCAGAAGTCTCACCGATGGTACCCTGGATATTACCAAGGAACAGATTCTTTACAGGAATAGAAGTCCCCTCAATGAATCCCTGGCTTTTAAGCGCTGCCAGAGGTGTTGCCTGTGTAACCGCATCTACAACAGCATGGGAGCTTTTGGAAACTGCAAAGTTGGTCATTTTTCCGGCAAAAGAGATCATAAGGAAACATCTTCCTGCAAGAGCCGGGTTCATAAAGTTCTGTCCAAGTCCACCGAACAGCTGTTTTACAACAATGATCGCAAAAGCACTGCCAAGGATCGGCATCCAGATCGGGATCTGGGGCGGCATGTTCAGTGCAAGCAGAAGTCCTGTTACAACTGCACTGAAATCAGTAGTTGTATTCTTTTTATGCATCAGTCGGTCATACAGCCATTCAAAAAACACACTGGATGCAACCGTCGCCAGCACTACAAGGAGTGCATGCACTCCAAAGTTCCAGATACCGAAAAGTGTTGTCGGCAGAAGTGCGATCACTACCAGCTGCATAATACGGCTGGTGGTCATTTTATCCCTGATATGGGGATTAGATGATACGTTATACATTTGTTCCATTGTTATTCCTCCCCCTATTTCTTTTTCTTGCGCTCTGCAAGAACCATTTTTCTCATAGATTTAATACTCTGAGTCAGAGGTCGTTTGGCCGGACAGATGTAACTGCAGCAGCCGCACTCGCAGCATTCCATACCATCCATTTTTTCGAAGCCTGCCATATCACCGTGTTCTGCAAGAGTTGCAAGGCGGGCCGGAACCACATGGCCCGGACAGACGCTTACACAACGTCCGCAATTGATACATGCAGTCTGGATCTGCTTCGCCTCGGAAACTGCGTCACGCTCCAGGAAAAGCAGGGAAGAAGTTGTCTTCGTACATGGAATATGAAGATCATACAGCGCAAATCCCATCATCGGTCCGCCGGAGATTGCTTTTGCGATCTTTTCCTTCAGTCCGCCTGCAGCATCTACCAGTTCAGACAGATCTGTTCCTGTAAGAACGGAAAAGTTCTTCGGTGTACGGATACCGTCTCCGGTAACCGTTACATTACGGCTGATAACCGGCTGTCCAAGGATCACTGCCTTATAAACAGAAGTGACGGTCTCTACGTTATCAACCACGCATCCTACGTCTGCCGGAAGCATAGTGGAATTGATCTCTCTGCCTGTTACCGCATAGATCAGCGTACGCTCACCACCCTGTGGGTATTTGGTCTTAAGCTCTTTTACTTCCATACGCTCTTTGCCTTTGATGGCTTCTTTCATCCTGGCAATACAATCCGGTTTGTTGTCCTCGATACAGATACATCCCACTGCCTTCGGGAAAGCTTTCAGGATTACTTCCAGACCACCAACAATGCTTTCCGGTTCTTCCATCATCCTTCGGTAGTCACTGGTGATATAAGGCTCACATTCCGCACCGTTGACAAGGATATGATCGATCTTGTCGGGTTCCTTTGGTGAGAGCTTTACATGTGTCGGGAAACCTGCACCACCCTGACCAACAACTCCGCCTTCCTGAATCCTTTTCAGGATATCCTCCTTGGAAAGATCCGAAAGCTTTGCAGGTGCATATTCCACAGATTCGTACAGACCGTCATTCTCAATGATGATCGCATCACCCATGGCGCCTACTGCGGTCAGACGTTTCTCGATTCCCTTTACGGTTCCTGATACAGACGAGTGTATCGGTGCGGAAACAAATCCTCCTGCTTCTGCGATTTTCTGTCCTGCAAGCACATGATCACCTTTTTTTACGATCGGCTTGGCCGGAGCTCCGATGTGCTGAGAAACAAGAATTGCCAGATCTCCCTTCGGCAGATACTTCTCGACAGGACAGTTTTTTGACAAATCTTTGCCGTCATAAGGATGGATACCACCCCTGAAGGTTAAAAATGCCATAGATCTCATCTCCTCCTTTATTTTTGCAAGTACATGTACATGGTATTTCTGCGTTGCGCATATACTCTTTTTTAAAGTTGATTCTGTGTTTCTGATTTTCCTTTTCTTATTTCATCCAAGACAAACAAGATATATTTCGCTCCCATAAATCATTTCGCGAAACATTACCAGCGAACAGTAACAAAGTAGCTTCTGCTTTGAGCAGGATATGTATGAAAGGTTGAATCCAGACACGATCCTGTGATATACTTCGGTAGAAGATATTCACCAGCTCATAAAAAAGCTGTAAATGAATAACCAATTTATGAAGCGATAATAGTCATTTTTTCACTGTCAATCCCCACATAAATCCAGTACCATTTCCTGTTTTTTATCATCAACTCTACTAATAACTATAACTCATTTCACTTTAAATTGCACTATTGAAAAGCAATTTTTTTGTGTATAATCAGATACAATCCATAAAGGAGAAAATTAACATGATCGTTAAAAAAATGCCGATTTTACAAGGGTTTCCAGACTTTGAGACTGTTAAAAAATTGACTAAAAATCATGGATTTTCAGAGCGTTTTGTACCGCTTTTCTATGATATTGAAACTACAGGACTATCACGAAATTCCACTTTTCTGTATCTGATCGGTGCTGTAGCCTACGAAGGAAACAACTGGCAGATGTACCAGTGGATGATTGAAAACGAAGAGGAAGAACCTGAACTTCTGAAAACATTTTCTGAATTCCTTCAGGATTTTTCATGTACGATCCAATATAACGGTGACAGCTTTGACCAGCCTTATCTGGATGCACGATATCAGATCCACGGACTCTCTTCCCCTTTTACGGAGCTGCCATCTCTGGATCTTTACCGGGAACTAAAGCCGCTCAAGGGACTTCTGAAGCTTTCACGGATGAATCAGCCTTCCATGGAATCATTTCTCGGTATTACTGAACGGAACTACTATGATGGAGGTGCCTGCATCCGTCTTTACAAACAATTCGCTTCCGGAAAGAAACCGGAAGCGGCAGAGATCGTTATGGGACATAACCGGGAAGATCTTCTGGGACTTGGAAAAATTTTCTCCATGCTGTCCTATCTTGCTCTTTTCAATGAAGATTACGAAGCACTAAATTGTGAAATTCAAGACGATCAATTGGCCTTTACCATTAAAACTAATTACGATCTGCCTGTTGAATTTTCAAATCATAGTGAAGAATTCTACATAATCGGACAGAATAACCGTGTCCGTCTTCTTGTGAAGCTTCAAAATGGACGTTTAAAGCAATATTATTCCAATTATAAAGATTACGATTACATCCCTTCCGAAGACACTGCAATACCAAAAACCTTAAGTGCCTGCATGGATAAAAAGCTCCGAAGGCCTGCCAAAAGGGACAACTGTTATACCTGGTTTCCTGTAACAGAAGCTTTTCTGCATGATCCTTTAAAACAGAAAACCTATCTGAAACACTGCCTGCCATATTATCTTTCTGTTCTTAAATAATATCTCTGTTACGAAATTCCAATTAAAAAAGGCCGTCACAATAAATGTGACGGCCTCTGAAATTCAAAATATTCATCTGCTGTACAGCTTCTGAGAAATTACTCCTCTGTCTGCTCTGCAGAATTATCCTCGAGTGCTTTCATGCTGAGGCTGATCTTTCTGTCTTCGCCATTGAAATCAACAACCTTAGCCTCGATCTCCTGACCGATGGAAAGTACATCAGATGGTTTCGCAACGTGCTCTCTGGAGATCTGAGATACATGAAGAAGAGCATCTACTCCAGGTGCAAGCTCAACAAATGCACCGAAATCTGTCATACGTGCAACTTTGCCCTTTACTACGTTTCCTACTGCGAAGTCCTCAGCAGCTGTAAGCCATGGGTTCTCCTCCGGGAATTTAAGGGAAAGTGCGATCTTGTCTCCGTTGATATCTTTGATAAGAACTGTAACTTTATCACCTACGTTGAATACCTTCTTCGGATTCTCTACTCTGCCCCAGGACATCTCAGAAATGTGAAGAAGTCCGTCTGCTCCGCCGAGGTCGATGAATGCACCGAAATCTGTAACATTCTTAACAACACCCTCAACTTTATCGCCTACGTTGATCTTAGCAAGAAGCTCTTTCTGTTTCTCAGCTTTCTCAGCAAGAAGAAGCTGTTTGCGGTTACCGATGATACGGCGTCTTCTTGGGTTGAACTCTGTGATAACGAACTCGATCTCCTGATCTGCATATTTGGAAAGATCTTTCTCATATGTGTCAGATACAAGGCTTGCAGGAATGAATACTCTTGCTTCCTCAACATTGACACAAAGACCACCGTCAAGTACCTGTGTTACAGGAGCCTTCAGAACCTCCTGGTTCTCGAATGCCTCCTCAAGACGTTTGTTGCCTTTCTCTGCTGCAAGACGTTTGTAGGTCAGTGTAACCTGTCCCTCTCCGTCATTTACTTTGAGAACTTTTGCTTCCATGGTATCGCCAGGTTTAACAACGTCTGTAAGCACAACGCTTGAATCGTTTGTGTACTCGTTCTTTGTGATGATACCGTCTGCTTTATAGCCGATATTCAGGATGATCTCATCATCTTTAACATCGATGACGGTACCCTGTACGATCTCTCCATTTCTGATTGTTTTTACGGAATCTTCCAGCATCTGTTCAAAACTTAACTCTGACATGTTCTTGAACCTCCTCAATAATTTTCTTTGGGGTGGAAGCCCCTGCTGTAATACCTACACAACTACTGCATTGGAACATTTCAGAATCCAAGTCTACAGGTGTTTGTATATAGTAAGTATTTCCACATTCCTTTTTACATATTTCAAACAGCTTTTGAGTATTGGAGCTATGTCGGCCACCTACGACCAGCATAGTGTCTACCTCTCCGGCTATCGCTTTAGCTTCTTTCTGCCGTTCTTCGGTAGCATTACAAATAGTGTTTAAAATATTTAAAATATTTAAAACATTATTATCATAACTCTTTTTGCGGAGAATTTCAACTAATTCTTGAAATTTGTTGTAATTAAATGTCGTCTGGGACACTACACATACTTCTTTTTCCGGAGAAATATTGAATTTCTCAGCATCCTCAGCATTTTTGATCACTGTATATGGTCCCTGACACCATCCGCAGATCCCCTGTACTTCCGGATGGCCCGGATCACCGATGATCACAATATGGGCACCTCTGGAGCTTTCTCTCTCAACGATCTTGTGGATCTTCAGCACAAAAGGACAGGTAACATCTACATATCCGAGACCATATTTTTTGATCGTGTTATAAACCCTGCGGCCTACTCCATGGGAACGGATCACAACAGTGCCGCCCTTCAGGCTGCCAAGATCCTTCTCACAGATCACAGCCACACCTTTTTTTTCGAGATCTGAGACAACCTCCTCATTATGGATGATCGGGCCCAGTGTATAAATCGGTGCTGCATCGGAACCGATCAGCTCATAAACACGGTCAACTGCTCTTTGTACGCCGAAACAGAAGCCGGCAGTTTCTGCAACTTTTACGTTCATCCATTCACCCTTTTTCTGTATACGGAAAGGATACTCTCAACCACTTCGTCAATTCCCATCTCAGATGAATCAACAAGAACAGCATCCTCTGCTTTTTTAAGCGGAGAAACCGCGCGGTTCATATCTCTCTCATCTCTGTCAACGATATCTTTCAGGATCTCATCCATATCGCAGGCTTCACCCTTCTCTGTAAGCTCCAGGTATCGTCTGCTAGCACGGGTCTTTGCACTTGCAGTCAAAAAGATCTTCACTTCCGCATTGGGAAGAATGGTGGTTCCGATATCTCTTCCGTCCATAACTACATTATTCTCGGCTGCAAGATTGCGCTGCAGCTTCAGAAGATGTGCACGCACCTCCGGATTTGCAGAGCTTACAGATGCCATATTTCCTACCTCTTCCTTACGGAGGAACGCAGTTACATTCTTTCCGTTAAGGATCACCTGCTGCTCACCGTTCTCATAACGGATAGAGATATCCGCATCATGACAGGCTTCAGAGATTTTTTCGTCACCGCTGATCCCTTTTTCCAGAAGATAAAGTGCCATGGCACGATACATTGCCCCTGTATCTACATAAATAAAGGACAGCTCCTTTGCCACTTTTTTTGCAATTGTGCTTTTTCCTGCACCTGCCGGTCCGTCAATTGCAATATTAATACCCATAATCGTTGCTCCTTCCTCTTTTCTGTTATTCTATCGCCTGAGCTGCCGCATACGCTGTAGACCATGCGATCTGAAGATTATAGCCACCGGTCACTGCATCCAGATCCAGTACTTCACCTGTAAAATACAGATTTTTTATTTTTTTGGATTCCATTGTGGATGGCTGTATCTCTTTTACTGACACACCGCCTCTTGTGATGATCGCTTCCTTAAACTCTCCCATTCCCGTGATCGTAAACGGAAAAGCCTTGATCAGACGGCCAAAAGCCTGACGCTCTTCCCTGGAGATCTCATGTACCGGTTTTTCCCCGGGGATACCGCCAATTTCGATCATGATCGGAGTCAGAGAAGACGGAAAAAGAACACCGATCACATTTTTAAACTGCTTGTTATGATTTGCATCAAATTCACGCAGGATCCGGGCGTCAAGCTGTTCTGCATCAAGCGCCGGCTTCAGATCCAGGAAAGCCTCCAAAGGCTCCTTTTCCAGCTTTTTGCCGATCTGGGCACTGGCGGAAAGGATCAGCGGTCCTGTCACTCCGAAATGAGTAAACATCATCTCGCCGAAATCTTTATAGAGAACTTTTTTGCCGGATTTTACTGTAAGCTCCACATTCCGAAGGGAAAGGCCCTGAAGTTTGGAAACATAATCTTCTTTTGCCACCAATGGTACCAGTGATGGTGACTGGGAAACAACTTTATGTCCCGTTTCAGCAGCAAAACGATATCCATCTCCTGTGGAACCTGTGGACGGGTAGGAAAGCCCGCCTGTGGCAACTACCACAGTATCCGCTTCAAAAAAGGTACCGTCCGAAAGTAATACACCGGTAACTTTTTCATCCTGTGTACAAACTTCCGTTACCTCTGTATGAAGATGGATCTGCGCTCCGGCTTTTTTCAGTTCCCGCTCAAGCGCACGGATAATATCTGATGAATGATCCGATACCGGAAAAACCCGGTTTCCACGCTCTGTTTTCAGCGGCACTCCTGCCTCCTCAAAAAATTCCATCACATCTCTGCTTCCATAGGTGTAGAAAGCACTGTAAAGAAATTTACGGTTTGACATCACTGCCGGAAAAAGTTCTTCGGTATCTGAATCATTGGTGACGTTGCATCGTCCCTTTCCGGTGATGAAAAGCTTTTTTCCGAGTTTCTCATTTTTTTCCAGTATGTGAACCTGGTGTCCTCTGCGCGCAGCATATACACCGCAGAGCATTCCGGCGGCACCGCCGCCTATGATCGCAACTTTGGACATTACCTGTTATCCTGCCTTTTTTATCTTTTTTATGCACAAAGGAGCCTGCATACAGCAAGCTCCTTTTCCTGTTTTGAAATGCATCTGCATTTCTATGTGTGCTTTATACCGGGTATGCGCCGTTCTTGGTATCTGCTACAGTCTCATCAACTTTTGTCTTCTGAGCCTGGCGATATTTAAAGAAGTCCATGGCAACCTGCGGGAACAGTGCATATGTGAGAACATCCTCATCCTGCTCCTTGTACTGTGCCATCTCGCTCTCAAGCTTATCAAGCTCATCCTCCAGAAGATCTGCCGGACGGCATGTGATCGGTTCAATATCTCCGATACATTTTTTCTGTACTTCCGGATTGAACGGTCTGGCTGTTGCGCCATATTTACCACTTAACACGTCTTTTGTCTCTTTTGTGACAACCTTGTAACGCTCGCCCATGATCACGTTAAATACAGCCTGTGTACCAACGATCTGAGAGGACGGTGTAACAAGCGGTGGCTCACCAAGGTCTTTACGTACACGCGGAACTTCCTCAAGTACTTCGTAGAATTTATCCTCGGCATGCTGCTCTTTCAGCTGTGATGTCAGGTTGGAAAGCATTCCGCCTGGTACCTGATACAGAAGAGTCTTGATGTTTACACCAAGGTTCTTCGGATTGAGAAGACCTGTATCAAGAGCCTCATCACGCATCGGACGGAAGTAGTCAGCGATCTCAGCGAGAAGCTGCTGATCAAATCCTGTATCATATGGTGTTCCCTTGAAGGTCTCAACCATAACCTCTGTTGCCGGCTGGGATGTTCCAAGAGCAAACGGAGACATTGCTGTGTCGATGATATCAACACCTGCCTCTACTGCCTTCATATATGTCATGGAAGCAACACCGGATGTATAGTGAGAATGAAGATTGATCGGGATCTTAACAGTCTCTTTGAGAGCCTGAACAAGCTCTGTAGCTTTGTACGGAACAAGAAGTCCTGCCATATCTTTGATACAGATGGAATCTGCACCCATATCCTCGATACGTTTTGCAAGATCTGTCCAGTAATCAAGTGTGTAAGCATCACCAAGTGTGTAAGCCATTGCAACCTGTGCATGTGCTTTCTCCTTGTTTGCTGCTTTTACAGCTGTCTGAAGGTTACGAAGGTCATTCATACAGTCAAAGATACGGATGATATCGATACCGTTAGCTGCGGATTTCTGTACAAAATACTCTACTACATCATCTGCATATGGACGATATCCAAGGATGTTCTGTCCACGGAACAGCATCTGAAGCTTTGTGTTTTTGAAACCGTCACGAAGTTTACGAAGTCTTTCCCACGGATCCTCTTTCAGGAAACGTAAGGAAGCATCGAAAGTAGCACCGCCCCAGCACTCTACTGCATAGTAGCCGACTTTGTCAAGCTTCTCAATGATCGGAAGCATCTGCTCTGTGCTCATACGTGTAGCGATCAGGGACTGATGAGCGTCACGCAGGATCGTTTCCACAACTTTCACAGGTTTTTTCTCTATTTCTGCCATAATTATTCTCCTTACAAATTTTTATAAGACAATGGGTTAGACACCAAAGATCGCCATGAATGTACCGGCAGCAACCGCTGTACCGATAACACCAGCAACGTTCGGTCCCATCGCATGCATCAGCAGGAAGTTTGTAGGATCTGCCTCAGCACCAACCTTCTGGGATACACGGGCTGCCATAGGAACGGCAGAAACACCGGCTGATCCGATCAGAGGATTGATCTTTCCGTGAGTAACCTTGCAGAGAAGCTTACCAAGCATAACACCACCAAAAGTACCGCAGGCAAAGGCAACAAGACCAAGAACTACGATCTTCAGTGTATCTACGTTCAGGAACGCCTCAGCACTTGTGGAAGCACCTACAGATGTTCCGAGAAGGATTACTACGATGTACATAAGAGCGTTAGAAGCTGTTTCAGAAAGCTGTTTAACAACTCCGGACTCACGGAACAGGTTTCCGAGCATCAGCATACCAACAAGGGGAGCTGTTGTCGGAAGGATCAGGCAAACAACGATTGTGATAACGATCGGGAAAAGGATCTTCTCAAGTTTTGTAACAGGACGGAGCTGCGCCATTTTGATCTTACGCTCTTTCTCTGTTGTGAATGCCTTCATGATCGGAGGCTGGATGATCGGTACCAGGGACATATAGGAATATGCTGCCACTGCGATCGGTCCCATAAGAGAAGACTGTCCAAGCTTACCTGCAAGGAAAATGGAAGTCGGGCCGTCAGCACCACCAATGATAGAGATCGCTGCTGCTGCTTTACCATTAAATCCAAGGAAAATTGCAAGGAAGTATGCAAGGTAAATACCAAGCTGTGCAGCTGCTCCCATCAGGAAGCTGATCGGGTTTGCGATCAGCGGACCGAAGTCTGTCATCGCACCGACACCCAGGAAGATCAGTGAAGGAAGAATACTCCACTCATCCATTAAGTAAAAATAATGAAGAAGTCCGCCAACGCCATTGGATGAATCCTCAATGCTCAGCATAATGTCCGGATAAATATTTACCAGAAGCATACCAAAAGCGATCGGAACCAACAGCAGCGGCTCAAAACCATGTTTAATGGCAAGATATAAGAACACACATGCCACTGCGATCATCAGGTAGTTTCCCCAGGTAAGGTTGAAAAATGCTGTCTGATGGATCAGGTTTGACAGGGTATTTGTTACATAAGACATTTGTCTACCTCCTGTTTAGTTCATTGTTGCAAGAGTATCTCCATTTTCAACGGCAGCACCCTCTGCAACATCGATGCTGGCGATTGTTCCGTCCTGAGGAGCAACAACCGGGATCTCCATCTTCATGGACTCAACGATCACTACGCTGTCACCAGCTTTTACGCTCTGTCCAACAGATGCAACGATTTTTACAACTTTTCCAGGAACCGCTGCGGAAACCTTAACAGAACCTGCGCCTGCTGCCGGAGCTGCTGCCTTTGGTGCTGCTGCCGGAGCTGCCTTAGGAGCCGGAGCTGCTGCTTTTGGTGCTGCTGCAACTGGAGCTGCTGCGTTTCCGTTCTCTTCTACAGTAACTTCATATGCTGTTCCGTTAACAGTAATTGTATAACTCTTCATTTTAAAATCCTCCTAAATAATGATTATCTTTTTCTGCGGTTGACTTTGCGGATGGAACGTACTACGAATCCGTCTGTGCTTGTTTTGCCTTCAGAAGCAGCGATAGCTGCAGCGATCACGGCAATAAGCTCACCATCATCTGTCACATCCTCAACAGCAGGCTCAGCAACTGGTGCTGCAACCGGAGCCGGTGCTGCGGCTGCCGGAGCCGGTTTGCTCTCTTTTTTCTTTCCTTCCACAAGTCCGGGAATATATTTGAAAAGAGAGATCACGAAGATCAGGAATACCAGGATCACAAATACTGTTCCGAGACCCATCACTGTATTCATCGCTGCCTTCTCCATGTTCTGTGCCAGTGTATAATTCACATCAACTGTAAGAGAAGTCGGGGTTCCTGATTTATCAAATACATAAGTGAAATTCGCTTTGTTTTTCTCGAAGGATACCGGAACAACAACGGTATACTGATCATCGGAATACTCCACTGTGATATCTTTCTCATCGATATCACCTTTTTTCTCACCAAGCTCTTCTCTGGAGCCATCCCATGCACTTGCAGCACTCTGTGTGAAAGCATCCTCTGATTCCAGATATCCCTGGATATCATCCTCGGACATTGCGATGATCGCATCCGTCAGGCCCTTGGTTGTTGTGACAAGCTGACTCTTTACAGAATCATCAATCTCATCAGCAGCCCATGCAGTAGCTGTGCATCCGATCAGAAGTGCAGCTACGCAAAGAAGTGCCATGCAGACAGAAGAGATCTTTTTATAAAACTGTCTCATACGCTCACCTCACTTAGACTGTTCCATGCTTTTTGGATGGACGGTCTTCCCTTTTTGTGAACAGCATCTCAAAAGCACCGATTACATATTTTCTTGTATCTTCTGCTTTGATCACAGTATCCACATATCCTCTTGCTGCTGCAGATGCGATACCGTTCTGGAGTTCTTTGTACTCAGCTGCCTTCTCATTCAGTGTAGAAGCGTCAGCTCCCTCATACATGATCTTTGCTGCAAGGGAAGCATCCATCATACCGATCTCAGCTGTATCCCATGCATAAACCATATCTGCTCCGACGGATTTGCTGTTCATGGCAACGTATGCAGTTCCGTATGCTTTACCAATTACAACATTTACCTTCGGTACAGTTGCAGATGCAAAAGCATGTACCATCTCACCTACGGATTTAGCCATCATCTTCTCATTGCAGAGTGTAGCTTTAAATCCTGTTACATTAGTAAGAGTAAGTACCGGAATCTCAAAAGCATCACAGAATTTTACGAAGTCTGCTGCTTTTCTTGCACCTCTTGCAGAAAGAGTTCCGTCGGAAATCTCTGTCTTATTGCCATCAGCATCGTAAGATTCGCTTCTGTTTGCAACAGCGCCAACGGTAGCTCCGTTCAGACGAAGGAAGCCTGTTACGACATCCTGGCCGTAAGCTGCCTTTGTTTCAAAAAACTCACCATTATCAGCGATTCTTGAAAGCGCAATAGCTGTGTCGCCTGTGCAGCCTGCAATATCATCACATACTCTGTTCAGGTCATCTGTGCATTCCTTGAAGCTGTCATTGTCTTCATTATTCTCCGGAAGCATGCTGACCAGTGTACGGATCTGTCCAAGGATCTCCTCTTCTGTTCCGATGCCGTCAACAAGTCCTGTCTCCTCACTCTGGAACTGTGCGGAAGCTGAATCGCATTTTTCCACTCTGTTTCCTTCCAGTGCATTTGGAGTGTTTACAAACAGTCTGCCCTTCTTCTCCTCTACAAATGTAAAGTCTGTAAGAGCCGGTACAACTGCCATTCCACCGCCGCATGTTCCGAAAACAGCAGTGATCTGTGGAATAACACCGGATGCCAGTGTCTGTTTCAGATAGATCTCACCAAATGCCTCAAGTGCATCGGTAGCCTCCTGAAGACGAAGTCCCGCACAGTCTACAAGACCGATAACAGGTGCTCCAACTTTCAGAGCGAGATCATAAATTTTGGCGATCTTTTTGGCATGCATCTCACCAACTGTTCCGTTCAGTACAGATGCATCCTGGCTGTATACATACACCAGACTGCCGTCAATCACACCATATCCGGTGATCACACCGTCTGAAGGTGCTTTTTTTTCAGTCATGTTGAAATCTGTAGCTCTGGCTGTGACAGCCTGTCCGATCTCAACAAAACTGTTGGCGTCAAGCAGGGAATTGATCCTTGCAGCCGCTACGCTTTGTGTCGCATTACTCATTATACTATGCCCTCCATTTTTTTATTAATATAACCAAAAATTCAGCCGAGTATAATTGTACCTTTTTTTTGCAGAAAATTCAATACTTTTCGTCACGAACGTTAAAAAATTAACCCCTGACATATGCCAGGGGTCGCTAAATTAATGGAAATAATCCTTAAATACTTTATCCACATACCATTTATAGGTAATTCTGTCGATTTTGTCATCGGCGGTTACAAGGCAGGAAAGGAGTTCTTTTCCGTTGAGCTTTGCATGGAGTGTACCGATCTTCTGGTTTTTCTGTATTGGTGCCGGGAGCTTATCCGGAAGCTCCGTTTCCCATGTGATCGTTTCTGTTTTTTTCAGAAGATATCTTTTCTCACGATCTTTTTCAGAAAGTACTGCGTGTATTTTCAGCATAACCTGTTTGGGAGGATATCCGGAACGATCGGACTTTTGCGGATATGGATCTTCTTTTCCCGGTGCTGCTTCTGTTACCGGGATCTCAGGCAGCTGTGGAAGCTCCGGCAGCATCATATACTGATAATTTTCCCTGCCATAGGAAAGGAGCTTCTTAGTATCGCTCCATTTATAATTTTTATTTCCGGGCCATCCGCATCCCAGAAGAGCCACGATAAATAATCGCTCGTCCTGTCGGACTGCGCAGACATAACAATATCCGGCATTTCCTGTAAATCCTGTTTTTCCGGAGATCACTCCTGTTTCCATATCCAGGAAAGCATTGGTATTATGTACCGAATAATGCTTTTTTCCTGAGATATCCGTGAAAGTATAATCTCTAGTCTGGGTAATATGGACAAATGTTGCATTTTTTATTGCATACGCCATGATCAAGGCAAGATCCCGGGCTGTTGTATGATGGATACCGCCTTCATCTTCTCCATCCAGACCATTGGGTGTAACAAAATGTGTGTCCTTACATCCCAGCTCTTTTGCTTTTTCATTCATCTTCTCTGCAAAACCTTCTACGGATCCGCCGATATGTTCCGCGATGGCCACAGCGGAATCATTATGGCTTTTCAGCATCAGGGAATAGAGAAGATCCTCCAAATAAAACTGCTGGCCTTCCCGCATGCCAAGACGTGTCTGTGGCTGAGATGCCGCATTCCCGGAAACCTGTACGTAATCATCTCCCTTTGCCAACTCCAGAGCAAGAATACAGGTCATTACCTTTGTGGTGCTGGCATTCGGCCGTCCTTTGTATGCTTCTTTTCCGTACAGCACACGGCCGGTCTCCCCATCCATGAGAACTGCAGAAAGTGCATATAGATTTTCGTCATCTGCCGCCTTTACCGGAAAGATCTGACAAATAATAAGGACCGCTGTCATCAGCACGACAGCGGCCGTACACCGTTTGCTCATAATGCATCACCCCGTACACTGTTCATATAACTGTTTACAGTAACTGTTATATTTAATTTTATGCGGGGATAGCATCCGGATATCACTTGTATCTGTTGTCTGCCGGGATCGATCATCCGTTAAAGGTCAGGTCCCATCTGTCAGAAAGATGCCCTGGCCTGACTGCCAGTGCAGCAAGCTCTTCCAGCATATCCGGTGCCTTGGCAAGTGCCTCTTCCATCAGACTGTCCAGATTAAGAAGCTCCTCCTTACAGTCGATCTCCGGCTCCGGGCTCATAAAAAATTCGGTAATAAACGCAGATATCTTTTTTCCTGCGGGGGAAAGGGCATGTTCCGAAAGGCGTCTCTTCCTTCCTCCATCATCACATACCAAAATACAGGTGAATATCTTCATCATTTTCAATGACAGATAAATGTTCCCGGTACGGATCGCCGGTAGTACCTGGTGTATCGTCCATGCACTGAGAAAACTGGCACGGATCCCATGCGACGGATAAAAACGCAATGGATCTTTGCCGGTTTCATACATCAGCATACGGTCAAATTCCTTCTCAAAGAGCGTATGTGAGATTTTCCCCTCGGCAGCTACCTGATTGACGTAAGGATGACAGGTAGAATCCAGGATATAATGACATCCGAACCCCAGCAGGTAAGCCATCAGTGCAGGATTTTTTTCCTCCCGGACCTTCGCCATGCCCTTTTCAAAGAATTCTCTTGCTTTCCGTCCATGCATCTGCACTCCGTACTGTGTCACCGGATTTTTGGATATAAAATAATAAAACAGGATATCCGGACCATGCTGTCCGATCCGGTACAGATTTCCGTTGCTTCGGATCAGATGCTGTAATTTTGCGGAAAGTTTCCGGTAAACCCTTTTTCCAAAAAGATCATGTGCGTATGTTGTGGGCATTTTCGTCACTCCTCTTCTGTTTTCTGATCTGTCCGGCAGGTCCCGGTAAACCGGCATCTGTCCGTGTTATTTGTTATACGTCCAGCTTCAACTGGATCTCTTCCTCTGCTTCCGCCTTGAAATCCTCCAGCTGGACCGGATCCATTTCCGGAAGGTCTTCCAGCCCCTGGACACCAAAGCAGCGCAGAAATTCTTCGGTGGTTCCCAGGAGGATTGGGCGACCCGGAGCATCCAGACGTCCAAGTTCTCTCACCAGATCATAATCCATCAGCTTATTGATGGCATGATCACATTTTACCCCTCGGATCTTTTCAATCTCTGCTTTTGTAACAGGCTGTTTGTAGGCAATGATCGAAAGGGTTTCAAGCATAACGTCTGTCAGCGTGGGTTTCTTTGGCTGCGCTGCGATCCGGATAAGAGAATCATAGTATTCTTTTTTTGTACAAAGCTGAAAGGAGTTTTCGAGCTCTATGATCTGGATCCCCCGCTCTTCTTCCTGATAACGGATCATCATATTTCGGATGATATTTTCCGTTGTTGTCGGATCCTGACGGATCGCTCTGGCAATACGGGGTAATTCCACAGCTTCTCCCATTGCAAACAGGATGGCTTCGATTTCTCCTTCAATTCGTTTGATTTCCACTTATTGTCCTCATTCCTACTATATTATTCATCTGCGAACTCTGTCAGATTCTTCCATGTGTCCGGATCCGTGATAACTTCCACATGAATATCATCAAAAAGCTCTTCCTGTTCTGCATGAACATGTCCCATCTTCATCAGTTCCAGAATCGCCAGAAAGGTCACGATCAGCTGTATTTTGGAATGCTGGTTTTCCATCAGCCTGCGAAAGCTGAATTTCCGGTGAGCTTTTGCATATTCCTTCATTTCCAGCAATTTATCAGAAAGTGATATTTCCTCTTTTTCGATTCTTCCGAATTTACTTCGGATCGGGTCGATCTTATTTTCCTGTCTGCGGATCAAAGCCTGGTAGATCGCACTCATCCGCTCCAGTGTCAGACCCCGGAGAAGTTCCTGGGGATCAGACGGTGGAGTATACTGCAGCACTTCTTCCGGAAGATCCTGTTTTCGGTAATAAACCCCTGCCGCATCTCCAAGCCTGTCCCGTAATTCATAGGACATATATTTGTACATCTTATATTCCAGCAGCTTCTGCACAAGCTCTGCTCTGGGGTCCTCCTCTTCTCCTTCCTCATTCACTTCTTTCGGAAGAAGCATTTTACATTTGATATCCAGAAGAGTAGCTGCCATGACAAGAAATTCACTCATGATCCCCAGATCTTCTTTTTCCATGGAATGCAGATATTCCATATACTGATCTGTGATCTCCACAATAGGAATATCATAGATATCGATCTTGTTTTTGTCGATCAGGTGAAGCAGAAGATCCAGAGGGCCTTCAAATACATTCAGCTTAACAGATAATGCCATAGGGTTTCCTCATTTCATTTTTTCGGAAGGTTTTATATCGATCACCAGCAGTTCCCTTGGATTATGGATCCGAAGGGGGATGGTATGTTCTCCAAGTCCAGCACTAACGATCATATGCTGATCCCCTTTGTGAAAGTCTCCACAGCAAAACGGCGGAAGAAACAAATATTGAGGAGATGAAAGACCGTAATGTTCACTGAGGCGGACAACGCCTCCGTGATAGTGTCCAGACAGGATCAGATCCGCGCCCCATTCAAAATAGGTTTTTCCGTATTTTGGATTATGTGCCAGCAGGATCTGCATCCCTTTATCTTCAGGTTTACCGATCAGTTCTTCCATCACTTCTTTTTTCAGCTTCGGTGATCTCGGCTTGTGATAATATTCGATGGGAAGCTCCAGGCCCCAGAAACAGAAGCGCTCTCCCTTCAGGACCATAGCTTCATGTCCGTTCCTTAAAATATGCACACCAGCTTTTTTCAGTGCCTTTTCATATTTCGCATAATATGGCCGATATTCTTCGGAAAGAAACATTTTATATTCATGATTACCAAGCGCATAATACACGGGAAAATCCCCTGCAAGCTCTGTCAGCAGCTTACATGCAGTTACCAGAGTATCCGTTTCTGTACGTACAGCCATGTCGCCGGCAGAAAGTATCACGTCCGGGGCAAGCTTTCGGATCGTCTCTGTCAGCCGTATATTGTCTTTTCCGTAGGATATCCCGTGAAGATCCGCAAGAAGGATCATCCGCACGCCCTGTGGAGCATGGATCTTGTCCATATAGATCTCATATTGTTTGATTCTGAATTTTTTCATATTATTTTCCAAATCCGCAGTTTGGGAAAGTACAAACCGGACAGTTCAGACAAAGTCCGCCCTCTCCCAGCCTGGCGATCTCCTCTGCCTTGATCTCATCATCTGCCATTACTCTGGGCAGGATCAGATCAAATACCGTTCTTTTTGCGTACATGACGCAGCCCGGAAGTCCAAGTACCGGTATGGATCTTCCGTTCCTCTCAAGATATGCCACAAGCAGCATAGCTCCCGGAAGTACAGGTGCTCCATATGTTACGATCTTTGCTCCGGTATCCCGGATCCCGCCCGGAGTACGATCATCGGGATCCACACTCATTCCGCCAGTACAGATGATCAGATCTGCTCCTGCATCTGCGAAAGAAAGAATTGCCTTTGTGATCTCTTCCTTATCATCTCCCGGCATCACCTGGCCTGTCACCTCTGTCGGAAACCCGGAAAGCTTTTCCCGGAGTACCGGTGTGAAGGTATCCTGGATCAGTCCTTTTTTGATCTCACTTCCGGTTGTGACGATCCCTACTTTTTTCTGCTGGTAAGGGAGAATGTCAAAGATCGGAAGATTTCCTGCTGCCTTCTCTGCTGCATCCATTTTCTCTTTCTCGATCACAAGCGGAATGATCCTGGTTCCTGCAACCTTATCACCTTTTTTTATCGGAAAATCGCCATGTCTGGAAGCAATCATCATTTCTCCCAGAGAATTCACAGCCACAAGTGCATCACGACGTATTTTCAGAATACCATCGATCTTTGATACCACCTCGATCTTACCTTCTTTGATCTCAGTTCCATGTACTTTGGAAGAGTTTCCGGCACAGATTTTGTAAAGGATCTCTGCAGCTTCATTTTCGTGAAGAATCCCCGATTTTTTCTCCCACACAAAAAGGTGTTCTTTTCCTACAGAGAGCAGCAGTGGTATATCTTCTTCTTTCACTACATGCCCCTTTTTGAAAAGAACGCCTTTTTTCTCATCTTTTATGATCTGCGTGATATCATGGCACAGAATGTGTCCCACTGCATCTTCTGTTCTGATCTCTTTCATCCAAAATCCCTTCCCTGTTCTGTTATTTCTTCAATCCGTTGTATTATACATCCAGTCTGCCCTTTTTGTCAAAATATGTTGCAGGCATCACAAAAGAAATGCCTGACAGGTTCTTTCCAGCCAGTCATGGTATCCGGCCTTTTTTATTGTTTCCCCGTACAGGATATCCAGACTACCGATCTTTTTCCCATCCTGATAGTATTCCTGTGCCCCTGCTTTCTGCCCTTTTTTCACCGGCGCACTTTGTTCTTTGGGAAGGATCAACTTTTTCTTAACATTGTCAGGTTTCGTTCCATCTGTGCTGATATATCGGAATTTCCCTCTATATACAAGCGGAACCTGCTCTTTGACTCCTTTGCGGAGCTTCATAGGTTTCAGTGGCTCCAGAGCATCATCCAGATACAATGTGCATTTAGAAAAGCCGTAATTTAAAAGAGCTGCTGCATCCCGGAATCTTGTTTTCGGGTCCGGTGCGGCCATCACTGAGGCGATCAGTGTGATCCCATTTCGTTCTGCCACAGCACTGAGACAGTATTTTGCAATACTGGTGCTGCCTGTTTTAAGTCCCATACACCCCTCATAGCTGCGCAGCAGTTTATTTGTGTTGGTCAGCGTAAATTTCGAGGAGCCTTTTCTGGTAACATGTGTGATATCCTCCATCCAGACAGATGAATATGTAAGAACTTCCGGATATCTGCTGATGAGCTCCCTGCTCATAAGTGCAATGTCATAGGGAGTTGTATAATGCTCCTGTGATTCCGTCAGCCCGCAGCAATCCACAAAATGAGTATTTTTCATTCCAAGATCCTTCGCCCTCTCGTTCATCCTCTCCACAAAGGCTTGTTCTGTTCCCGCAACATGCTCCGCCATAGCTACGCTGGCATCATTTCCGGAAGCAATCACAATACATTTGATCATGGTTTCTACAGTCTGCTTTTCCCCTTCTTCCAGAAATACCTGAGACCCTCCCATGGATCTGGCATAAGCACTGGTGGTAATGCTATCCTCCAGATGCAGGGTTCCCTCACGGATAGCATCAAAGATCAGGATCAATGTCATGATCTTTGTAATACTGGCCGGGCTTCTTCGAGTGTCAGGATCCTTGGAATAGATCACTGTACCGGTTTCTTTTTCCATAAGGACTGCACCCGGCGCTTCGATCAGCTGCTGTGCTTTTCCACTATCTTCCGTTTCTCCCCTGACACCAACGGGTGTCAGAGCCAGGCATAAGACTAAAATACAGATCAAAAGACTTTCCGGAACACTTCTGTTCATAAGCTCACTCCTGCCGCAAACATCTCTGTTCTATTGTAAAAGCTTTCCTGAAAGATTATTCCTGAAATTCTGAAAAAGTATAGATTCCGGTCCGTATTCCTGTATCTTTCACTCTGCATCGCTTTGCTTTTTCAGTTCTTCGTCATACAGCTTAACACCTGTTTCACAATTTCCAGCAGCATATTTTCTTGCATAATTCGCTGCATCGATCGCCTCAGATGCATTGTTACATTCTTTGGTGATCAGATAGATCCCTGTGCGGACACAGAGCTCCATATCCGGATATTTCTCTTTCATCTGCCGTAAGAACTCCTGATTGGTCTTTAAAACAGATGTTTCCGGATCAACATCCATATCACATGGAGTGAAAAGGATAAAATGATCAGAGATCGCCCTGGTAAAATATACATCCATATCTGTTTTTAGAACGCTTATCACATACTCGGAAAACTGCCGCAGGATCTGATCTCCCACACGATATCCGTATTTTGCATTGATACGTTTAAATTTTTCAAAATCGGTATATATCACTGCATGTCCCGGCCCGTAACCTCCGATCAGCATTTTCTCCACGTTTTCGCGAAATCTTGAAAAAGAAGACAATCCAGTAAGCTGATCCCGTCCGGATTCTGCAGCAATGCTACGATAAGCACTGTTAAATGCCTGGCTCTTGGCATAATGCGCGGAAATGATCTTGGTCACTTCTCCCAGCAGCTTACGATCTTCTCTGGACCAGAGCCTTTTTTCCTGGCAGGTCACGTATGCAATGGCCCCTGTATAGCTTCCCTCACAGTACATGGCAGCACAGACTACGGTTTTTGCTCCGCACTGTAACACATTCTTTCTTCCCTGTTCCGAATATTCAGCCAGATCATTCTCCTGAATCACCACAGTACCATATTCATCATTGTGGCGAAACAATGTGATAAAATCACTTTTTGAGAAATGTATCTCATCTATCAAAAGCCTGTATTCTTCTTCCGAAACCCATTGAAAAACCCTGTTTATTTTCTGCTCTGTCACCTTGGTATGCAGGACTGTGATTCGGTTAAGCCGGAATTTCAGACCGATCACTTTCATCAGAAGTTCAATCGCTGCCTGAAAGCTACTCATTTTTTCAAATATTTCAAATGCAGTAGAAACAATATCATTATGAAGATATCTGGCATCTATCTCAACACCCTCGTATAATTCCTGCTTTTCCTCTGTCTTATCCTCAAAACGTCTCAGATTATCACAGAAAGCATAGCGGTTTTTTCCATTTTTCTTTGCCTGGTAAAGTGCCCAGTCTGCATTTTCAAAGAGCTGCTGATATGTATATCCGGAAACATTTTCCGGAAGAAAGCAGATCCCCACACTGCAGGTTGCCAGATACGTGGTTCCCGGAAATTTAAGTTTCTGCACTTCCCGTATCAGTTTTCCTGCCTTTTTCATGATCGCTGCATGGCTGATATCCTTCAAAAGGATCACAAATTCATCGCCACCCAGACGCATGATCACATCATTAATGTCGAACAAAGCCACAAACAGCTCCGCAAAACGTTTCAGGACTTCATCACCGAACATATGTCCGTAAGTATCATTTACATTTTTAAAATAATCTACATCAAGCACCATCATCCCGCATCCTGCATAGGGATTTCTGGATGCAAGGTATTCATCGATCAGTTCTTTTCCGAAAAAGCGGTTATACACTCCGGTCAGAGGATCTTTCTGGGCACGTTCCTCAAGAAATTCTTCCTGCAGCTTCTCCCTGGTAATATCTCTGGAGCTTCCTATGAAATAATGATATCCGGTATTTTTATCCTGTGCTATAAATCCCCGTACTGTCAGAAGACTCGCATTACCGTCTTTATTGATACACCGCACTTCTATCGTCCCGCCTTCCCGGGATATCAGAAAATCCGTCAGGTACTTCCAGTCGTCTTTATAAACATTGCTGTATTTCTGTCCACTGGTCTTAAAATCCGTAATATTTTTTACAGGTCTCAGGTATTCATCCAAACGTTCATATATGTCCGTCTCCTGACAGTACTGAAAAAGCTTCAGTGTAGTATTTCGATAAATGCAAGCGTATTTTTCCAATGTATCCCGAATATCAAAAACGGGATTTTTTTCGTCTGTTTTCATCATCGACCTCCCAGAGAGTTCTTGAGTTCACAGTATTTGTAAAAAAGTATACCATATCTTTGGGTATATATGTAGTTTTTTTATTTCTTTTTACAGTTTGTTTTTTACTATATAAAATACGCTGCGGAGGGCAGGATTACTCCTGCCCTCCTGTCTTTTTTTCAGGAAAATGATACGGGTATGGTATTTTTTATGCTGTCATTATGGGAATATCGATCATATCTGGATTTCTCATTTACAAAAGTCAGCGATGCATTTTTGTTTTGCATTGTCAGAGCAGCCGTACCGGAAGCAATCTTCCGGGGATCTGTACCATATGCAGGTGCAGCGCCTTTTATGATGCGGACATTCTCTGTATTTGCCCGTACATCTTTCAGATAGTAGCGTAGTACCGGTTTTTCCCAGACTGTATACTGCCCCAGTGGGATATTCCTGAGAGTGACCGATAATGTTGCATAGCCATTTTTATCGGTTTCATAGCTTCCTCTGGTAAAGGTGACATAATCCTCATATCTGTGAGGATTTCCGGATAGATCCGTACCTTCTGCCACAAAGGAAAAGGTTGGATTTCCATGAGCCCAGGTAATATCCTCCTCTTTGATCTTTTTTATGATGGTGATATTTCCCAGCGGAAGTGTTACCGGAGTATTCTCTGCTTTCAGATCCACAGTATCTGTATTTTCTTTTTTCTGGAAGATTACCTCCTTTTCGTATTTGCCTGTATAGTTTTCCGGATTTTTTGTTTCCACTACTTTGAACCTTCCCTGATTAGCATCTGTAAGCACCAGCTCTTCGGTAGAGTACCATCCGGTTTCTCCGTCAAACTTCAGGATGCTCTGCCCGCCCAGGTTATTCTGGTAAGTCTGCTTCCCTCTATTCCACTGAAGCACGGTAAATTCAGCATCTTCCAGAACTTCCCCGGTATAGATATCTGTTTTTCTCAGACGGATCACCCCTGTATATTCCTTTTCCTGTTCATTGACAACTTCAAAGGAAAGGCGTGCATCCTTGTCTGTGATATCCACCTCTTCTTCCCAGCTTCCTGTATATCCGGGCGGAGTCTTTGTTTCCACGATCTTATATTTTCCCTCATTATCCGAAGTCTTTAAAAGTTCACTGCTTACATAAAGCTCACTTGAGCTATCATAATCCAGAAGTGTTCCTTTTTCTTTATAGGCTTTTTTTGCTGCACTGTATTCATAAAGTGTAAATTCCGCACCTTTCAGGATCTCACCGGTTTTCGCATCGATCTTACGAACTTCAATTCTTCGTTTTTCAGTCTGGTAGTTCACTGCTTCAAACAGAAATTCCTGCTTTTCTCCCGGCTTATCCAGCGTAAAATTCTTCTGCCAGTTTCCGGTGTAATTGGGAGGAGATTTTGTCTCACGCACACGGAATTTTCCCTGATTGTCTTCGGTATAATTAAATTTCCCGGAGTTATAGGTACGCTTCTGTCCATCATAAGTCAGTTTTTTTAAGGTTACGTAGGCTTTGCTTTTTTTACTCCACTGATACAGGGTGAATTCAGCTCCTGCCAGTGGATCGCCGGTATTTCCGTCTTTCTTTCTGATGGATACTGTTCCGCTGATATCCATGATATCCGTTACGCTGACGGTTGTTGTCTTTCCGCCGGTTACTGTAACATTTTTGATAGCGGTGTTCAGTTTATAGCCTGCAGCGGCTTTCGTTTCTTTCACATAGTATTTTCCCGGAACCAGTTTTGAAAAAAGGATCTCTCCACTGGCGTTTGTTGTTCCGGTTGAAACCTTCTGATCCTTACTGTACATAGTCCGGTATCCGGAGGTCAGAGCTTCTGCTGCAAACAGTCCGTACTGCGCTCCCTGGATCAGTTTTCCCGTGTTGGGTTCCTTCTTGACCAGCTTTGCATTGCCGTAAACCGATGGCTTTACTGAAAAGGAAAGGCTTCCTCTTGTTCCCTGGTATACGTAAGCGCCAAAATCCTGTACTCCATCTTTTCCTGCCTGGGCACTTCCGTCAACCAGGATATAGGAAACCGGCTGAAGTAGCATTTTGCAGGAAAACTTCTTTGTTGCAGATGCATTTAACGGAAAGATCAGAAAAAAATATGCTCCATCCTTAAGGCTCAGGCTTGTCCCCGACATCATTTTGGGATTGGTTTTGTGAGAATTATAATCCGCTGCACTTGTCCAGTAGGCCAGCTGCCATTTTTCTGCGGCTCCTCTTGTTATGGTGATCCCGTTCCCTGCTTTTGCTCCATCTGTTACTTTCATAAGAGTACTCATCTGAAATCCGTCCTTCATACTGTCCGGAACAAAGGGAAAACCTGCAGGTCTGCTTCGGAATACACTTAACGGGATCGTCTTTCCGGATGCTGCTGCCCAGGAACCGTCTTCGGAAACATAAACGGCTGCCTTGTTTCTTGCAGGGATCGTCAATGTCTGGATCTTATCGATCAGGCGGTTTATCCCTGTATGTTCTACTTCTGCTGCTGTGGCATATCCACAGTCATTAAAGTATACCTTTGACAGCGCAATATGCGTAAATACATAACGGTTCTGCCATTTTGACCAGTCTATGTGACTGCAGGAGGGGTCGTATCCGGTTCCCAGATCCCCCGGTCCTCCGTAACCAAAGTACAAAAGCTTCTGGATCACAGAATTAGTCAGTGCTTTTACTGCCTCATTCTTCAGCGTCATACTGTCCAACCCATCCTGAGTTGCTTTCAGGCAATACAGAGGTGAAACCTTTTCCTCTCCTGTATCATCGATATAATGTACAGAGCGATACGTACATCCCATACGAGTT
Organism: Blautia sp. DFI.9.10; assembly: GCF_024461705.1. Taxonomy (NCBI): domain Bacteria; kingdom Bacillati; phylum Bacillota; class Clostridia; order Lachnospirales; family Lachnospiraceae; genus Blautia; species Blautia sp. DFI.9.10. The sequence goes on along the minus strand of NZ_JANGAA010000001.1, from coordinate 227,542 downwards.
TTATTTCCGGAACCAAGAAAATCATTGGCAGCTGTCCAGATCTCATCGCAGTAAACCCTGGTCCAGCTGTCCAGATAATACTGGGACGGAGAAAGTGCTGCAACTGCAAGGGCATCCTCTCCTTCTGAGATTACTTCCACACTACCAGCTTCCCGGAACTCCCCGGGAAGTGCTGCAGAAAGAGCAATGATCTCTCCGTTTTCGATATCCTGGATCAGTTCCTGATCCTCTTCACTTTCTCCTGTAAGGATTTCCGCGTTTTCTTCCGTGAATACAGTAAATCCCGAATCCTCTGTCTGCTCCGGTATCTCTGTCAGAGCTATATTTTCTCCTTCTTTTGAAACAGCTTCCGGTTCTTCTTCCGGTTCGATCAGCTCATCACTGTCCGTATTTTCAGTATTATCTTTACCTTCTTCAAAAGCTTTCTCCACCGTTTCCGGTTCAGGCAAGGCTGTCGGAACCGGCATCTCAGCCTCCCCAGGCTGATCTGTTACCGGAATGTCCGGGGCCTCCTCTTCTTCCTCCGGTTCTGTCTGTTCCTGCTGCGGATCTGCTGATACCGAACTCATATCTGCTGCAGGACTGGCCGAAACCACAAGAGAAGAAGCTGTGATCATCAATGCCATCCATGCACCGATCATTCTTCTTTTCAATTTTTTCGTCCTCCTTTCCATAGCGTCAGACTGCAGGTAAGCAGCGCCATACCAGCCATCAGTGCAAACAGGATCACAGGAGATTCATCTCCTGTCTTCACTGGTGTTGTCCTTACCGAAGAACTGTTATTTCCGGAAGCTCTTTCTGTGGCTTCTTTCCTGCCATTCCGGCGTGGAACAGGGCTGGTATCTGCCGTCTCCTGATCCTCCTCCACAGAAAAGATCCATTTCACATCTGCAGCTCGAAGAGCATATAAATTATCCAGCTCTGCCGGAACCGTAACCTCAAATCTCAAGTTTCCTTTTTCTCCGCTGGAAAATTCCCCCAGGGACACGGCTTTATTGAGAGATGCAGCCAGAAGATCCCCGGAATACAGCTTTTTATCATTCATGGTGATCACCAGCTTCAGCTTTTTCAGAAATTCCTGATCCTTTACCGATTTACATTCCGGTGATGTGCGGAAGAAGATCTTTGCTGCATGCTCCGTTGTATTACGGATCTCTACAGAATCATGAAAAACATCTCCCGGCATTGCCGTGGAAAATCCGGAAAAAAAGTCTTCCGGAGCCGCGATCAGTTTGTGCGCATTTCCTTCAAACTCCACCTTCAGATCCACCTGACTTTTTTTCTGAACCACAAGACCATCGGTATCGTGGATACATCTTAAGATCTTCTGATTTCCCCAGGGTGACATGGCACGGAAATCCGGTGCAAAATTTGCCGCCTGGACAGCATCCGCCACGATGGTGATCCCCAGCTTCTTATCCTGGTAGGATTCATCCCATTGGGATGGTACAGTCACACCGGTAAAAATATCCACGCTGTCTCCCTGTTCCAGCTTCCTGGTATAATAAAAATACTCTCCCTTCCGGATCCATCTCGGTGACATTCCTGTAAGATTCCTGTCATCCAGACCATCCAAACCTTCCAGATCATCTGTATAAGAGATCTTCACCCTTACCCAGCATGGCTCTGAGTGATTGGTGATCCTGGGGATCTTGGATATCTCATCTCCCGGAAGAACGATCCGGCGATCCTGATATTTCATTTCTCGGCCGTCCTTTTTTTCCAGTTCCCGAAGAGAAATATTGATATCTCCCACTGATATGTGATTGGTCACTGTCACGGAATCTGAAAATCTGGCATAAGCAGCCGTGCACGCCAGGATACTGCCTGCCACAGCAGCACCTACCAGCAGGGCTTTAAGGTGTTTTTTCAAGCATTCCCCCTCCTTTCTGCCTGAGCAGAAACCGGATCTGAAAAATACCTCCACGCACTTTCATAATCTGAAAATCCTTCTGCCTGTACAGCTTCCTCATAAACATTGATCTCAAAATCCTTAATGCTGTCCCTGTAAGTATCATCAATCTTTTGGGGATCGATCTGAAATCCGGTACACAGAGGAGTTGTTTTTTCACCCTCGGATATTTTTTTCCGGTAGTAATAATAGCCGTCCTGACTGTTATACACCCAGTTTGCCGTATCCAGACCTGTTAATTTCACGCCTCTGCCGATATCGTCATTGGAGTAGGAAAGGGACATCCTCACATAGCAGTCTGCCTGGAACCCTTTCACACTGCCGGAAAAATTTCCGATCCGGATCTCTTTTCTGTAGGATGGACCATTCTCCATAGGCGTAGGTGTAGGATCCGGAAAATCTTCCTCGATCTCCGTTGTCACATACCCCACTGCAGCAGAATTTATCTTTTTTTCGAAGTCTGAAAAATACGCCGCAGTCCCTGTTGCGCACAGGAGCCCTGTTGTCAGGAGAAGGAAAACGGGTCTTTTTAATTTATTCATTTCGTGACACCACCGGCCTGTCCTTTATTCTGATTTACATATTTCTGGTAAGCAGCAGTTGCCTGCTCCAGAACCGTAGTCTTGTCATCCCCGGTATTGGTAGCCTGGATCGCATAAGCCCGTACCGGCATATCGATCTGCTGTGTATCCAGCTGACCTTCGATGATATTGGCAAAGGTTACTGTATCAAAAAGAGTTGTAGTCTTTGTTCCCGGCTTCAAGATGTGGTTATATGCATAGGTGTAAACCATATTCTGCCCCACTTCGGTCCGCTCCAGCTGTGTCCAGTCCTTGTTTTTGGTGAAGCTGAACAGCTCTGTTTTTGCAAGCGCATTCCTGGTACCATCCTTGGCTACCGTGATCACATTTCGGACCGGAACAGAAACTTCCAGATAGACAAATGCTTCATTTACTCCTTTATTTGCTACATAGGGGTCCTTCCGGATCACCTGAGTAGGAACCAGATCTGTATTGTCCTCCGGTTTCCAGTTAGGTTCATCCAGGTCGATATCCACTTTTCCTACGGTAAAGCTGTTGGTTGCCGTTTCAAAATCCGTGAGATATGCAGCTGTTCCTCCGGCTGCCAGTGCAGTGATCACAGCAGCAAGTGCGATTCCTTTTACCAGTTTTCTGTTTTTCATCATGATTAAATTCCTCCCTGTATTTTTTTCTTTTTTGGGGTATATGCCAGATCAAAGAGTACTGACAGACATGCCGCTATGCAAACTGCGGCAAAAGGGATCCGGGCTTTCAGAAAATGGATCACGTAGCCCAGATAAGGCAGGTGAAAGACTACCCGCCCGATGATCTGTGACGCCTCTGCGGGAACAGGATCTTCTGTCTTGTTGGCGTCACCTTTTGTGATAAAGATATCCTTTTCTTTTTTAACCACTCTGTGGGTGACAACGGTATCTCCGTTATGAAAAGTAATGATATCTCCCTTTTTCGGAGAAAACTCTCCTTCCTTTGTAAAAACCACAGCTCCGGTTGGGATCTCAGGTTCCATGGATCCGGAATAGACCACATAGGGCCGAATCCCGAAAAGTCCGGGAATAAGAAGCACCAATGCCATCACCAGCATCAGTCCCAGAACTGTGTTGCCGATACATCGAAAAAATATTTTCATTCCTGTATTCTGTTCTACATACGATATTTGATGATCACTTCCCTCTGCAGGGAAAGAAACAGTGTTCGGATATCAGGAAAATTCCGGCGGAGACCTGCCCCACATAAATTGAGCCATAAAAAAGTCCTCCCTGTATAGCAGTCAATATGGCAATTCGCAACATGCTCCCATCACTTAAACGCACAGATTTTGAAGTGAGGACAAGCATAAGCAAAATAATAATACAGCAAAAATACTGAATGGAAATTATTCGAGCAGATATGCTCAGATGTGCAGTTCCTCTCATTACTTACAGAGGTGAAAGATTCCTGCGACATTTGTTAAAAAAGATTTGTTTCAGATGATATTATTATAGGGTCCACAGATCCGGAAGTCAATCAAATTCGTCCGACAGGATTCGACACTGGTTTCTCAGCGGGTATGTCTGTCACCCTATTTTTCATAAGCTGACAGACCCTGCATCCGTGCAACGCCAGATTTTTTTACAGCTGTACCAGAGAGTAAATATATTCCAATGGAAGCAGCATCAGATCACGGATTTCCCGTTCTTCCTCTTCTTTATTTCCGGAATTTACCGGCAATTCGATCCGGAAAGCCGGCTGGCGGATCATTTCTCCGTAATACTGTTCCGGCCTGCCTGTGCTCCTTCGCCCGTTCTGCGCTTCTCGTTCTATTGCAAGCTGCTCCAGCTTTCCCCTGGTACATTTTTTTAAGTGACGTGCAAGACGGTAGCATCTCTGACCAGTGGAAAAATTCTGATCCCGCCGATAATAAACCACCTTTTTTCCATATCCGCAGAAAACCAGCAGGCCACGTCCTCCGTATTCCTGAAAGATCCGGATCAGTGCACGTGTCTCATTTTCACTGGCAGGCTGCTGATGGATCTTTTTTCTGCTGCAGAAGGTAGTAGGAAAATTCCTTGCAGTATCCATTCCTCTTGCATTTCCCTCGAATTCATCGCAGGGAACATCCTGCATTTTCAGCATTTGACGGAAAATGGGATTTCGCACAGTATTGTAGCCCTTCCGGCAGATCTCATATCCATCCGGATTGACCACCGGTATGATACAAAGCCTGGTCTGATCCAGGAGCTTTTTTACCTCATAAAGCTCGTCCACGGTCCAGTTGCATTCATATATTCTGCAAAGCTCCAGTGCCATCCTGGTAAGCCTGTCCGTCATCTGTCCATCCGTTCCGGAAAAGCCAGCCACACAGAAAATACAGGCATCTCCTTGTCCGATCTCCAGCATAGGGATCATCCGGTCATCGTGGCTTTTTCCGATCACCCGAAACTGTGTAAAGCTGCTGTAACGCCTGGCTGCCTCCCACAGTGAATAATAAATTGCTTCGTAGGTTTTATCCTGTACTGTATCCATGATGTTCCCTTCCTTCCGTCTTTATACATGTTCATTATTATGTATATTATGCGAAAGAGCATAAAAAAAGAACCGGTTTAACACCGATTCCTTTTGTTTACAAAATAATTCAGAATACCGCCGCCGATGATGATCACCAGCGCAACTGCAACCACTCTTTTCGCTGCCTCCTGAGGAAGCTGGCCCTTGGAGCCAATAGAAGCCTCATAAAAGGTCAGCGTATAATCGATCTCATGCGGGGCGCCCATGGCCAGTGTATCTGCGATCACTTCCATCTTATCATCCAGGGCAGTTACCGGGACAGTAAAAACAGAATTTCTGCCTTCCTCGCTCTCATTGAGATATTTTTCCCCATCTACGATCATATAATCATAGTTGGAGCTGCTCCACTGGAGCCGTGCATACATCTTCCCCTCTTTTACCAGCATCAATGTGGGGGAAGAAACGCTGGCCTTTCCGCTTCCGCCTTCCAGCTCCACCTGTATGGAATATTCTCCGTCCTCCAGATCTGTCTTCACTGCGTTCTCTCCACCTGCAGCCAGAACCTGTATCGGGCATAGCAGCAGCATAGTCAGAAGAAGCAGCATTATTGTTCTCATCCTGTGTTTCATGGTTTTCTCTCCGTTTTCTGTTTTTCCTTCGTATCACTATAGCACAATGCCCCTTTTCTGTAAAGAACATCTCAGAATTGTTGAAATGTCTCTTCTTTTCCAGTATAATAGAGTGAAATTTGCATACAAACGAAAGGAAATGAACAGAGATGATCGAAACAAAAAATCTCACAAAAAAATTCGACAGTTTTACTGCTGTGGATTCTCTGGATCTTCGCATAGAAACCGGCGAATTTTTCGGTCTGCTGGGACCCAACGGTGCCGGAAAGACCACCACGATCAGTCTGCTTTCCACTCTGCTCCTGCCCACAGAGGGCGAAATCCTCATTGATGGGCAGACACTTGGACGCAACCGACCGGATCTGAAGCGCAAGATCAGCGTGATCACGCAGGAATATTCCATGCGCCAGGATATGAACATGGACGAGATCATGGAATATCAGGGCCGTCTTTATTTCATGCCACGAAAAGAGATCAAACGGAAAACTGAAGAGCTTCTGGATTTCTGTGGACTTCTTCCCTTCCGCAAGCGGACTGTAAGGAAGCTTTCCGGTGGTATGAAACGAAAGCTTATGGTATGCCGGGCACTTCTCACAAGTCCAGAGATCCTTCTTCTGGACGAGCCCACTGCAGGCATGGACGCGCTATCCAGACGACAAATGTGGAATCTTCTCCGTCAGCTGAACGGAAAAAATCTGACCATTCTTCTGACAACCCACTATATGGAAGAGGCACAGTCTCTCTGCAACCGGGTAGCACTTATGGATCACGGAAAGCTAGAGGAGATCAATACTCCATCGGGCCTGATCGACGGCCTGGGCAAATACACCGTAGATCAGGAAACACCGGAAGGGGCAAAAAGCCACTACTTCCACAGTCGGGAAGAGGCCATCTCTTTTCTGTCCTCGCTGGACGGACAGTGCACCCTTCGGGAGACAACTCTGGAGGATGTTTTTGTGGAGCGCGCAGGCAGGCATCTGATGCAGCGATAAGCCGGCATCAGCCACAGTTATCTTATAATTTAACAGAATGGACGATGAATTATCATGGGAATACTTACTATTTTATGGGAAAAATGGGTGGAGTTCCGAAGGGATTTCTATAAGATCACGCTGGCGGCCATGATCGCGCCGCTGATGTATCTGATCGTTTTTGGAATGGGGATCCAGACCTCCTCACACGGAGAGCCTTATCTGAATTTCCTGATCCCTGGTGTGGTTTCACTGACTACAATGAACGGAAGCTTTAATGCTATCGCACAGAATCTGAATGTGCAGCGTCTTTATGAGAAAGCCTTTGACCAGGTTATGATATCTCCGACACCTCTGTGGCAGTTTATTGCCGGACAGATCATCGGAGGCAGTCTCCGCGGGCTTTATGCAGGAGGGATCATCCTTCTTCTGACCATGCCGATCGGAACCGGTCTTGTGTTCAACGGATGGTCATTGCTGGTGATGTTCCTCAACGGTGCTGTATTTTCAGCCATCGGTGTTGTGGTTTCTTTCCTTGCCAAAAACCATGCGGATGTACCTCGTTTTTCCAATTATATCATTATGCCAATGGCTTTTTTGTGCAACACCTTCTTCTCTACAGAGAAGATCCCAGGCTTTCTTGGGAATTTTGTAGCTGCTCTTCCACTGTCACAGACCAGTCATCTGATCCGTACCATTGCTTCCGGCGGTGGAGTCAATTACCTCAGTGTCCTGATCCTGACAGTCTATCTAATTGCATTCAGCATTGCAGCTTCCTGGTTTATCTATAAGAAGAAAAATCTGTAAATTTATCTTTACAAAAAATCACCGGCTTTCCTGTTCTTTCGGAAAACCGGTGATTTTTTTATTTGTTATGCTATTTTGGCTATTGTGCGTTTAGATGTCCTTTTTTCTTCTTCTCACGATCACATATCCACCTGCAAGAAGGGATGCCACTGCCAGTGCGGACATGGTTCCGATCGGTGAGTTATCGGCTGTTGATACTGCATTCTTAGATCTGGTTCCGTTGCCTCCGTTGGAGGATGTTACAGATGCCTCTCCTGTTATGGTTGCATCCGGATCAGAACCTGTCTGGCCGCCGGTACCATATGTACCGTCTGCTCCCGGAGTTCCGGTAGGTGTCAGTTTTGCAGATCTAAACTGATATACTGCGGATTCAATGGTGTCTGTCTCCTGCCACTGACCACCCGTGTAGATGTATTTCTGGAAGAATACGTACAGGTTGTATGTAGCGTCTTTGTTGATTCCCTTGCCGGAACCAATCTTCCATGCTGTATGCATCTGGCTCTGGGTTGGGTTTGCAGCTGTACTCCAGTAAACCGGAACCCACTTCACATCACCCTCATTTGGATCCTGATTGGTTGTTCCTGCACCGATCACAGTAAATTCATAGAACTGATTCGGATAGAACTGAATTGCCTCATCCAGTCCCTGTACTACGCTCTCTTTTACATTTGGGATGTATGCATCCGGTGTGTCAGTCGGAGTTGGATCTGCAACTTTCGGTCTGGAATCTTCTTTAAATGCTATTTTCAATGGATTCGTCAAAACACCATTTTTATCTTTGATCTGGATATAAAGATCAATTGGGTTGTCAGAATCTAAATCCTCAAGACCGATATTAAATTTCTTATCAGCAGTAAATGTTATCTGTTTTCCGGTAGATGTAAGATCTTTCGGAGTGGCAGATGTGCCATCACTGTTACGAGAAACCCATTTATAATAACAGGTACCGCTCTTATTCGAAATAAGGGTAACATTCGCAGATGTATGGTTGATCCATGAAAAGCCAACCCATCTGACATTTGCCGGACGCTTAGCTTCATCCAATGTAATCTTCTTTGGTGTACTTACAGTTCCGTCAGTTCCTTTGATACTCACATAAACATCAATCGCATTGTTTGCATCCAAATCTTTCAAACTGATCGTGAAATCCTTATTTGCGGAAACCTTTGTTCCTTTGCTCATTTTATCAACTGTCGGAGCTTTGGAACCACGTTTTACCCATTCATAATAGTACACACCTGCTTTATCAGAACGCATAGTTACAGTCGCAGATGTATGACCTTTCCATTTATAGCTTACGTTGGAAATCTTCGCAGGTGTTTTAGCTGTTTCTTTCAAAGTAACAGTTGCAATCTTGGTCACTGCTGTCTTTGATCCATCTTTTGCTACTACCTGCACATAGAGATCAATCGCATCACCTTCCAGATTTTTCAGATCAATCTTACAATCTTTTTTTGCGGTGACCGCAATCTTGCTGTCTTTAGTTGTAATGGAAGGTTTATCCGCTCCCTTTGCCACCCATTTGTAATAGCATGTACCACTCTTATCAGACTGAAGAACTACTTCTGCAGTTGTTGCTGTTTTACTTTCTGCGCTGATTTTTGTAACCTTTGGTGCTGCCGGTTTCGGATCAACTGGATTCTGTGCCTGTGTTACTGCAATATCCTTCTTTACACCTTCACCAACAATGGCGTTACCACTTTCACTTTCTTTTACCCATACATAAAGGTCAATAGTCTTGTCTGTGACCTTGGTAAGTTTCAGGGAAGTAGTTTCTCCTGCCTTAACCGTTCCACCTTCTGTAGCTGTCTCGATGGTCGGAGCTTCCGCACCTTTTGCAACATATTTATAGTAATATGTACCTGCTTTATCAGATGTGAAGGTTACAGAAACAGTATTTGCTTCTTTACTTGTAGGATTATCAATATTAATCGTTGGAATGTTGGAAACAAGCAGACCTGTAGCTGTATTTATTCCATAACTCTGGTCGCCTTCATAGCTCATCGCCTTAATTGCCTTTGCAAATGCATCCGCAGCTAAAGATTCAGGCTTCTGGAAAACTGTATAGTCAACTGCCGGATTCTCTACGGAATATCCAACATTCTGGTTCTCAAATGCACCAGCAATGATGATACTTCCAGCACTCTGATCCTGCTGTCCTAATACGATATTGGATTTTACGCTCTTTTCTGCGCTTGTATAGTTCTCGATGATCTTTGGTTCGTCATCAGACGCACCCTCACCTTTTTCAAGTGAAACTGTACCTGTGCTGTAAACAGCTCCGCCTGTAGATACATTATCTTTGATCTCTCCACCTGTAATTACAAGTTTACCGCTGTTTTTAACTGCCGCACCTGCTGCAGTAGAAACATTCTTGGAAAGGGTAACACCTGTCGTCATCACAAATTTAGCGCCAGCTTCTACGGAAACAATCGATCCATCGGCTGCAGTTTCATCGTCTTTCTTACCTTCAACAGAAAGTTTACCGATTTCTGAGGAGCCGTCACCTTCATTCTGTGTCATGGACAAAATACTTCCTGCACTTACTTTGAACATATCTCCTGCAACACTTCCACGTCCAACTACAGTTGTAGCATTTGTTGCACCAAAAATTGCAATATTTTTATTGGCAGGAACGGTAATAGTATCTGTGAGATTAAACGATGCACTGATCAGAATCTTATAAGCAGATGTATATAGATCACTATCATCAATAGATCCTGCAAAATCAGGTGCATTATTAATCGCTGCCTGAAGTTCTGCCGCAGTAGTAACCGTTGCATCTGCCGCAGTAGTTTGCTGCTCCTGCTGCGCCTCTTCCGCCTGAGCCTGAGCTGCTGCCTGGGCCTCTGCTTCCGCCTGAGCCTGGGCTGCTGCCTGGGCCTCTGCTTCCGCCTGGGCCTGGGCTGCTGCCTGTGCTTCTGCCTCTGCCTGAGCCTGAGCCGCTGCCTGGGCTTCTGCCTCTGCCTGGGAGTCGGCTTCACTCTGTGACTGGTCATCCACAGCTGCTCCGTCATCTGGTGTTTCTGTATTCTCGTCTGCAGTCGTTGCTTCTGCCTCTGTTACCGCTCCGGTATCTTCAGCGGCAAACGCTGCGGCAGGTGCCATTCCAACAGTCATGGAACCTGCAAGCAGGACTGCAAAAAGCTGCTTTTTTTTCATTTATAAGTCCTCCTGTTATGAGTTAGTCTGTTTAAATCCAATTACAAAAAAGTATAGCACAACGCTTCAAAAAAGTAAAGCGGACCAAAGAATCCGCTTTACTGTATCTGTCTTACGGACGTACCTGTCCATTACCATAAATGATATACTTGGTGGTGGTCAGTGCAAGGAGTCCCATTGGGCCTCTTGCATGGAGCTTCTGGGTGCTGATCCCGATCTCCGCACCGAATCCAAACTCATTTCCATCGGTGAATCTGGTAGAAGCGTTCACATAAACTGCCGCTGCATCTACCTCATCCAGGAATTTCTGGGCATGGGTGTAATCATTGGTAATGATGGCCTCCGAATGCTTTGTATTATATTTATTGATATGTGCAATGGCTTCCTCCACGGAATCCACTACCTTTACAGAAAGGATATAGTCAAGATATTCCGTTCCCCAGTCCTCTTCTGTTGCAGGAACTGCTCCCGGCATCAGAGCCTTTGCCGCTTCATCTGCACGGACCTCCACATGCTTCGCCTTAAGGCGTCCGGCCAGTACCGGCAGGAAATCGTCCTTCACCTTACGGTTTACAAGAAGGGACTCGCATGCATTGCATACGCCCACACGCTGGGTCTTTGCATTGATCACAATATCCGCTGCCATCTGAAGGTCTGCAGTCTCGTCCACATAGATATGGCAGTTTCCGGTTCCGGTCTCGATGACAGGGATCGTACTCTGGTTTACCACTGCTTTGATCAGTCCTCTTCCGCCACGTGGGATCAGTACATCCACATACCGGTTCAGCTTCATAAATTCCGCAGCCGTTTCTCTGGATGTATCCTGGATCAGCTGGATAGCATCCTCGATAATGCCGCAGGACTTCAATGCCTCACGGATACAGTTGACAATGGCAGTATTGGAATGGATTGCGTCGCTTCCACCCTTCAGGATCACGACATTTCCGGTTTTGAAGCAGAGACCGAATGCATCTGAAGTAACATTGGGACGTGCTTCGTAAATAATGCCGATCACACCTAAGGGAACACGTTTCTGTCCGATCAGAAGTCCGTTGGGACGTTTTTTCATACCGGTAACTTCCCCGATGGGATCTTCAAGACCGGTAAGCTGACGAAGTCCGTCTGCCATTCCTTCGATCCTCTCCGGTGTCAGCATCAGACGGTCGATCAGTCCTTCCGGCATCTGATTCTTTTTGCCGTTTTCCACATCCAGGGCATTGGCCTTCAGGATCTCATCTGTATGAGCGACAAGAGCCTTTGCCACAGCTTCCAGGGTTTTATTTTTGTCATTTGTGGAAAGATTTCGAAGGACTATCTCCGCATCTTTCGCATTCTGTCCCAATTTTTCAAGCATTTCATTCATTTCCAAATATTCCTGCCTTTCTTTCTGTCTTTACAGCAATATCTTACTGTGCATCGCGGTATATATTCTCTTCCGTCACAATGACCTGCGGACGGATATCCGTAGGCTCTGTGGGAACTTCCGGAAGAATCTGGAAGGAAAATCCTACTGCAACGCGGCAGACCTCCGGATGTTTTTCCAGAAAGCGGTCATAAAAACCGCCGCCATAGCCTACCCGGTTGCAATTCACGTCAAAAGCCACCCCGGGCATGACCATCATGGCTTCTTCCCAGGAAACCGTTTCTCCGTCTTCCTTTGGCTCAGGGATCCCGAAGTAGCCGGATTCCAGCTGACTGAAATCGGTCAGTCTGTAAAATACCATATCCTTTCCGAAAACCTTTGGCACTGCCACTTCCTTGCCGTCTTTCCAGGCTTGCTCGATAATATAGCGTGTGATCACTTCATGGTTATAATCTGCGTATGCCATGATCCGTTCTGCATTCCGGTATTCCGGAAGCTGTGTCAGGGCCTCTGTGATCCGGAGACTATTTTCCCGGATCCAGGCATCGGTATGTTCTTTTCTGGCTTTGAAGATCTTTTTTCTAATTTCCTTTTTTTCTTCCATATTTTTCTCCAAGATTGGTGATGCTGCCATCCTTTTCTTTGATATCGATATTATTCAGATGCGCACGGAGATTTCCCTTCACTGCATCCAGATATTCTCTCCGAAGCTTCGCCTGTTCCACCTTTTCTTCCTCGGTAAGACCTACACTTTTCTGTTTATGTGCCAGTGCGTTGATCCTGTCGATCTTGATATTGTCCATCATAATGATACTCTCCTTAAAGCAGTTTTTCGATATAATCAATGAGGAAGAATTCTTCCTTCTTGTTTCCTACAAATAATGTTCCGCAGCTCCTGCCTTCCACGATCCTGTGGATGTTGTGGAAGTCGTTTCCGTTGGCAATGACCATGTCCGCCCCTGCCGCAGTTGCGATGATCGCAGCGGTAAGCTTGGTTGCCATTCCCCCGGTACCGACATTGCTTCCTGTAGAGGATTTGCCAAGCTTACGCATATTGTCATCCATATTTTCTACAATGTCGATAAACTGTGCATCCGGATTGGAATTGGGATCGTCTGTAAAAAGACCGTCAATATCGGACATGAGGATCAGAAGATCCGCATCGATCAGTGCAGCAACCACAGAGGAAAGGGTATCGTTGTCTCCGAATTTTACCAGGTTCTGGAATTCGTAGGAGGATACCGAGTCGTTTTCGTTTACGATGGGGATCACCTTTTCTGCTAGAAGCTGCTGGAAGGTATTCTGTGCATTCCTGCGGTTGGTATTGTTGACCATGGTATTCTTGGTCATCAGGATCTGTGCCACCATCTGATTGTATTCCCCGAAAAGCTTCTGATATATGGTCATCAGCCTGGCCTGGCCCACAGCTGCACAGGCCTGTTTTTTCTCAAGCTCTGCCGGCTTTCCCTTCATCCCCAGTGCAGCTGCACCTACCGCAATGGCTCCGGAGGATACCAGCACTACGTCTTTTCCCTGGTTATGAAGGTCGCTGAGTTCTCTGGCCAGGATCTCCAGCTTACGGAAATCCAGTCTTCCAGTTTCTGCGTGGATCAGTGATGATGATCCGATCTTGATAACGATACGTTTCTTGTCTTTCAGTCGTTCCCTGTAATTTGCGTTCATGTTTTTTGTTTCTCCTGATACCTGTATATTAGTCTTACTGATAAGTAACGGAATCGATCCTGTCATTCTGTACGATCTCCACCCAGGTAGTACCCGGATTCAGACGGATCTCCTGTTCATTTCCGTCGTAATAATGCGTGATCCCCCATGGAGAATCCTTCTCCCAGCGGATATCGATGGCTTTGCCTCTGGTAATAAACTTGCCCTCTCCGCCGGAAATGGCATCAATATTCAGATAGCCGTTTCCATCGTAGGCCGGGCAGGATGAATACTGAAGGATGATATTGTCGCAGGTAAGCGGTTCATTATCCAGCTGATCCACATGTTCCTTGCCAAACTGGAATCTCTTATATTCCTTTGTCTCTTCATCGTATTCATACCAGGGATGATTGTCAGTAAAATTATCCAGCTTCACAAGGCTGGCTGTGATCCCATCCGGTACAGTCTCTGTACCATCTTCTGCAAAAAGATAATGTCCGGTATATTCTTCTTTATATTCCTGGCTGTATCCCATGGCATCTATGCCTGCCTGAAGGTGGCTGGCATCTGTGTAGGCATTGTGAGGTGCCTTCCTGTCTGTTGTGCGGAAAAAAGCAAGCTTGCCGATCTGGATCCCGTTGAGGTTATCGATCACATGCTGCTCCAGATAAGGCAGTGCATAGGCAGCCTGTCCGTAGTGGGCATAGATCGCATTAAATTCGTTGGCATAAAAGAGATAATAGTCACGGCAGCTGCGAACGGAACCGATCCGTTCCAGCTCATCGTAATCTTCGAGAATGCCCATAAGACGGGTAATATTACCTTCTACCGGCGCTTCGTAAACAACACCGGCATGTCCGATACCACTCTGGGGAGCTCCGACACTGTTGTTACCCATCATCACGGCAACCGGTCTTCTCCGTCCAATGCTCTCCGGAACATTTTCGCCGGTAAGATAGCTCTTTACCTGGGTTTCTTCCTGTTTTTCCTCATTGGGGACAAAGCCTACCAGATCCTGCCCTGCTCCAAAAGCGGGAACAGTCTGGGCAATGCAGATGCATGCAGCTGTGATACCTGCCAGGATACCTGTCTTTTTCATTCTCATATATTACCTCCTTTTCTTAAAGCGGAAGAGTTTTCCGCTTAGCTTTTCCGTGGGACAGCCCGCAGTCATTCGCTGTACTAACGGTTAATCCCCAGCTCCTTCAGTGCCGCTGCCTGCTTGGCTTCCATGACCTTCGCCTCATCCTCTGTCATATGATCATAACCCAGAAGATGCAGCATACTGTGTGCTACCAGGAAACAGAATTCCCTTGTCACACTATGTCCGTATTCCTCTGCCTGGGCAAAAACCTTGGGCACGGAGATCATGATATCTCCAAGAAGGAGTTCATCACTGTCCAGATCAAAATAGGACTCATCCTCTTCCACAACGGAATAATCCGCCGGTGTCTCAAAGGGGATCATAGGAAATGACAGCACATCCGTAGGAGCCTGGATATTCCGGAATTCTGTATTTACCCTCTTGATCTCCTCGTTGTCTGTCAGGACAAGATTGACCTGTCCGTCATAGGGACATTTCTCCATTTCAAGAACCTTGTCCGCAACCTGGGATGCAAGGGCAGCATAGTCAATGCCCAGCTCCTGATCTGTCTCATATTCGATATTTATGGTCATCTTCTGTACTCCTTATTTTTTACAGCATACCTGTCATCCTTCCTGGATTTGGCAGGCTTCTGTTTTTTTTCATAATCGTCATAGGCCTGTACGATCTGCTGTACAAGTGGGTGACGTACAACATCCTTGCTGGTCAGCTGACAGAATCCGATGTCATCGATCTTCTTCAGCACCTTCATCGCCACATCCAGACCAGATGTGGCATCCCTGGGAAGGTCCTTCTGGGATGCATCTCCTGTGATGATCACCTTGGAACCGAAGCCGATCCTGGTCAGGAACATCTTCATCTGGGCAGGTGTGGTATTCTGTGCCTCATCCAGGATGATGAAGGCATTATCCAGTGTACGTCCCCTCATATAGGCAAGAGGGGCAACCTCGATGAGCCCCTTCTCCATGTTTTTGGCAAAGCTGTCTGCGCCCATGATCTGATACAATGCGTCATAAAGAGGACGCAGATAGGGATCGACCTTGCTCTGGAGATCGCCAGGAAGGAATCCCAGCTTCTCGCCTGCCTCAATGGCGGGTCTGGTAAGAATGATCCTGGAAACCTCCTCATTGCGAAAAGCAGTTACTGCCATAGCCATGGCAAGATAGGTTTTGCCGGTTCCGGCAGGTCCCACGCCGAACACGATCATCTTCTTACGGATCTGTTCCACATAGTCCTTCTGTCCGAGAGTCTTGGGCTTGATGGGTCTGCCCTGTATGGTATTACAGATAAAATCCTTGTCGATCTCCTCCATCACGGAGCCGATCTTCTCCATGGCAAGGGAAAGTGCGTAATTCACATTCTGCTGTGTGATGGTATTGCCTCTGCCCGCAAGTGTGTTCAGTTCCTCCACGATCGCCCTGGCCTGTGTGGCTCCCTCCTGGCTTCCCAGGATCTTAAGAGAACCGTCACGGAAGATCATGGTTACGTTCAGAGTACGTTCGATCAGCTTCAGATGCTCGTCAAACTGTCCGAAAATATTCGCCTGGCGGTCTGCCGGCACATCCACATATAATTCGATAATGCTGCTAGCCATCCTCTGGTGTCCTTTCTTTTGGCTGCGTCTTTTTTTCTGTGGGGGCTTCTCTTCCGGTCCGTTCAATGACGGTAAGAGTGCCTCTGCTGACGCAGTCCTGGTGATTTATTTCTATTTTAACATTATTTTCAGATATTTGAACCCCTTTTTCTATTAATTTTTCTTCATAGGCATAAAGCCTTTGTATGGCCTGTTTTTTTGCGGCATCCTCTGTCAGCTGCTCTTTCTGTACTTCGTACTTCCTGATCGCAGCGATTCCCAGTGTAACAGGAGAACGAAAAATCCCGATACTGAAAAGAGGTTCCCGGCTGACGAGGCGTTCCTCATTTTGTTTCAGAGGAGAGGAAAAGTCCAGAAACCAGTTTCCCAGCTGAAAAAAAAGCCTTGTTTTCTTTTTACCGGACCATACCTTTTTCTCTATGTCCAACGGAAAGGTATCGTAATAGGCAATGGTATGTCGGATGTAAATATCCGCATCTGCCTGAACATATGCATAGCGGATGACCTCCTGGCTGTCATCGGTGATGTCCACGATCCCGGAAACCAGTTCCTGGCCTTTTTTTATTTCATCCCCGGCCCTGACAAGAGGAGTTCCCTGCCGTGTGACCATGGAATCGATCACACCGTCCAGTGTTGAAAACAAACTGCAGGATTTTTCTTCCGGCTCTGTTTTTTCTCCGGCAGTTCCCTCCCGGATCTCAAAACGCAGGCCCGTTCCCGAAAATCCGGCAGACACCCAGGTGATCTCCGGAAATTCTCTTCGCAGGGAAGCTGCAAGTGCACTGCAGCTGATCTTCTTTCTGGATACTCCGAAACAGACCCCCTGCTCTTTCAGAAAGCTCATCAGCTGGGGTGTGGGATTTAAAATATTTCCCCGGATCTCAACGTTCCACACTCTGCCTGACAGAAAAAAAAGGAGGCAGAAAACTGCCAGAAACCCTGCAGGGATCATTTTTCTTCTTTTACAGAAAAGCAGAAAAAACAAAGGTCCTCTTTTTTTCAGGATGTGGATATGTACCCCTGTTTTTCTCCGCAGTGGCGAGATCTGCAGAAAATCCGCTACCTTCATAGTCAGCTGAAGCTCCGTCTCACCGGTACGGATGATCCTTTTCAGATCCATTTCCCTGCCTCTGCAAAGGTTCACAAACCGCTGGCACTGCTGCCCCTTAACAGAAACCCGCACAAAACCTGGGATCATTACTTATTTCCCTCCTCCAGCGTAATGCTTTCGATCTGCCCGCGGATACATAGTTCAAGGGTTGTGTAGCAGGGGATCACAAGGTTTTTCCCACGGATCACAAGTCTGCCGGAAGGTGTCAGTATCAGGATCTCCTCCCTTGTATAGCTCTGGATATTCCGGTAATTTTCGATCACTGCCCGGCGTTTTCCCGTAAGTATCACCTGCACCTCCCGAAATGCCGGTTCCCCGGGAAGCTCCAGAAAAGCTGACATTTTTCTCATTAAAAAAATCCTCCGGCTTTTATCATTAATCTATGCCGGAGGATTTCTTCTTATGTATCTTTCACTGTATCTGCTTTTTGTCTTTTATCTGCGGATCAGCACCATGGAAAACCAGAGAATGGTATTTCCACCCAGATTGTATTCCATAGCTTCCTTTTCTACGATCTCACTGACTACCACGCCATAGCTTTCCAGACATGGATGCATATGCTCCGGAAAACGGCATGGTTTTCCGTCCAGATAGGCACAGCGTTCACAGAAGTCACAGGATTCCGTGGAAAGCGTAAAGGTCTCATAGCCCTCTCCCTCCAGAAAATCACGTACCTTCTCTGTAAGCGCTTCGTGTTCCATTCTTGTGGAAAGCATCTCCTTCATGTTCATGATATCCGATACCTCCGCAACGCTGGAAAAGAAAACTGCTTTCGGATAGCTCCTGATCTTCTTTTCGCATTCTGACAGCTCTCCCACTGCCGGAGGACAGGCCCATGTGCTCCCATAACGTTCACATTCCTGTTTACAGATCGTACGCACACGTGACTGTACTTTAATATCCCCGGTATCCAGCACACGATACTCAAAAATGGGATACTGGGAAATAAACTCATCAAATTTTTCTTTTATACTGTTCATACCTCTAAGATCTCCTGTTCTCCAAAAAGGCTCATAACTGCTGCCTCATAGTCACCAAAATGCTGGGATTTTTTGATCTTTTTCAGATATCTGGCATAATTGGTAAAGCCCGGTGCCATATAACTCCACAATTCCTTCATGCGGAAAAGTACATTTCGTTCTCCCGAAAGATATTCCTGATAATCCCGGTAAAGACGGTCATGGAACTGCCGCAGCTTTTTTCGGTATTCTTCCCGGTGATCCTCTCCGTCTTCTTTTTGCATAATGGCATCCAGAAGATAGGGCCTTGCGATCAGGCCTCTTCCGTACATGACGCTGTCTGCATCCGGAAATTTCTCCCGGATTTCCTGATAAGCCTCCACCGAAAAAATATCCCCGTTATATCCCAGGGGAACCTTCAGCTTTTCCCTTGCCACCTCATACAGTCCATATCTGGGAACCCCCTTATAATGATCCTTCAGAAGGCGTGGATGGATGATCAGCTCCTTCAGCGGATATCTGCCGTAGATCTCAAGAAGCCGTTCCCAGTCTTCCTCATAATCCGTTCCCACTCTCGTTTTTATGGAGATCTCCATCCCGGTCTTTTCGAAGATCTCATCCAGAAAACGTTCCAGCTTATCCGGCTCGCCCAGGAAACCGGCACCCTTTCCCTTGGCTGTGACAGTTCCCGAGGGGCATCCCAGATTGAGATTCACTTCCCTGTGTCCGTATTCATCCCGGAAGATATGCGCTGTTTTCACAAAATCCTCCGCATTGTTGGTCAGGATCTGGGGGATCACCGGAAGATCTCCGTTGGTTTCCGGTGATACCTCTTTGATCTCCTTGCTGCTGAGACGTTTATTGGGCTTAGCAGTGATGAAGGGCGTAAAGTATTTATCCATGGGATAAAAACAGTCATGATATGCATTCCGGTAAACCCAGTTGGTTACGCCCTCCATAGGTGCCAGATAATTCTTCATTGTTTATCCTCCTTCATCCGGAAATAGATCTGCTTTCTCCCTCCGCTTCCTGTGGGGATCCTGCCTGTCTCATAATTTCCCAGAGATTTGATAAAGGGGGTCAGCTTGGAATATCCGTAATTACGCACATCAAAATCCGGAAGTCGTTTCCCAAGCTGGTCGCCCAGCTGTCCGGAGGAAAGCCATCCCTCTTCGTCAGAAAATTTCTCGATGATGGCATTAATGGCCTTGCGCACCCGCTTGAGATCTTTGTTCTTCCTAGAGCCGGAGCTGCTCTGTTTACTGCTGTTTCCGGATTTTTTAGCTTCTGCTGCAGTAGCCAGATCTTCCTTCTTCTCTTCCTCCTGTTGGTTGCGATAGAGAAGATCCAGATATTTAAACTGGTTGCATGCGGAAATAAACGGCTTCGGCGTCTTCTCCTCACCCATACCCAGGACCAGCATTCCGGATTCCCGGAGCCTTGCTGCCAGACGGGTGAAATCACTGTCCGAAGAAACAATACAATATCCATCCACATTTCCGGAATACAGAATATCCATGGCATCAATGATCATCGCCGAATCGGTGGCGTTTTTTCCGGTGGTATAGCTGTACTGCTGGATAGGAATGATGGAATCCTCCAGAAGAACCTTTTTCCAGGAGGAAAGCCGTGCACTGGTCCAGTCTCCATAGATCCGTTTGTAGGTGGCTATGCCGATGTTTGCCACTTCATCCACGATGATCTTGATGTATTTGTCTGATACATTATCTGCATCGATCAGTATTGCAATTCTTAATTCGTTGTCCATAAATCCAACCTTTTCTGTTTAATCTGTGCCGTCTCCGATACGGATCAATGCTCCAGCATGATCTTGAGGATCTCTCTGTCTGTTTCCTTCATACCGTCTTTTCCGATCTGACCCACACAGCTGATGGTCTCTGCGGTTTCTTCCTGGAGAATTCCTGTATAAGGTGCATAAGACTGCCCGTTCATGGCAAGATGATGCGCCAGGAAGGCTGCGTCAAGACAGGCTGCGATCTTGGCAGCACAGGAAATCTTGGCCCCATCACAGATGATTCCCGGAATATTGGCAAGGGTATTCTCGATCGTTTTTTTGATCAGGGAAATATCTCCGCCTACCATATAGGTAATGGCAGCTCCGGCTGCACAGGAGGCCGATACCGCACCGCAGAAGGCAGACAGCTTCCCTATATATTGCTTCTGATAGACTGTGAGGAGATTGGAAAACACCAGAGCCCTGTAGAGGCTGTAATCCGGCAGATCCATCTCTCTTGCATAGACGATCAGCGGAACAGAACATGCAATTCCCTGATTTCCGCTTCCGGAATTGATGACAACCGGCATATCACAGCCACCCATACGTGCCTCAGAAGCCGCTGCAGTAAGACTTCTCATTCTGGTGAGCATATCGTGAGAATAATTTTCACGGATCACGCGCCCGATACCCAGGCCGTATTTTCCGGTCATTCCCTCATGAGCAATGGCCATGTTGCTTCTGATCTGCGCATCCAGAAGCTCCTTTACATCGGAAAGCTCTACGGTATCTGCAAATTCCCGAATATCCTCCAGATTTAACAGGCCGCGGTCCGTCTCTTCCTTTTCTTCCACTGCTTTATCTGCATCAAGGAGGATCTCTCCGTTTTTGCTGATCCTGGTCACGTTGATATGGTCGTATTTGATCTCCAGGCTGACGGCATCTTCACCGGCATACATTTCGATGATAATGTGAAGGACTACCGGCGTGTCCAGAAGCTCCACCTTACAGATATCTGCCTCCAGAAGTTCCCGGCAGCGTGCCCTGCCCTTTTCATCGACTTTGGAAAGAACTTCCATATCCAGTGAGGCATCTCCTGCCACCGCCCCAAGGATCACACCTGCAGGAATCCCCTTTAAGCCTCCTGAATTGGGAATGATTACACAACGCACATTTTTGATGATATTTCCGGAACATTTTGCTACGATACGCTCCGGCTCTTTCCCAAGGATCTCTCTTGCTCTTGCCGCACCATAGGCCAGAGCGATCGGTTCTGTACATCCCATAGCCGGGATCATCTCCTCACGGAGGATCGCCAGATAGTTTTTATATATATTTTTGTCCACTTTTTTATTTACCTTCCCGTATTTTATGATTATTTCTTTTCCTGATATTTATGACATGCTACCATATGTCCCGGCTCCACCTGACGAAGTGCCGGGGTTTCCTGTCTGCAGCGTTCCTCACACCACGGACAGCGGTTATGGAAGCGGCAGCCCCCGATAGATCTGGACTGTACTCCGGTATCCGTAACGATCTGATCCAGAGTTTTGACTCTCGGGTCCGGAACCGGTATCGAGGAGATCAGCATTTTTGTATAAGGATGCAGCGGATTGGAATAGAGCTTATCTGCATCTGCGATCTCCATGAGATTTCCAAGATAAAGCACCCCGATCTCATCACAGATCTTCTGGACCACCTGCAGCTGATGGCTGATGAACAGATAGGTCAGCCCGTATTTTTCCTGAAGATCCTGAAGCATCTGAACGATCTGGGCCTGCAGGGAAACATCCAGCGCAGAAATGGGCTCATCGCAGACTACAAATTCCGGCTGTACGGAAAGTGCTCTTGCAATGGAAATCCTCTGACGCTGTCCGCCGGAAAACTCATGAGGATACTTCAAAAGATCCTGCTCTTTGAGGCCAACCACGCGGATCAGTTCTTTTGCACGCTCCTTACGTTCCTTTGGAGTGTACATTTTATGGATCGCCATAGGCTCACAGATGATATCCTGCACTGTATGGCTTGGGTCCAGAGAGGAATAGGGATCCTGAAAAACGGACTGCATTTTTTTGCGGTATGGAAGCAGTTCTTTTTCCCCCATGGCTCCGATCTCTGTTCCTTCATAAAAAATCTCACCGCCTGTGGGTTTATGATAACGTAGGATTGCCTTTCCGATGGTAGATTTTCCGCTTCCGGATTCTCCTACCAGACCGAAGGTTTTCCCCTTTTCAATCGAAAAGCTTACCTGATCCACAGCCTTCAGTATGCCCGGCTTAAAGGACAGAAGCTTCGGAGATTTCTGTTTAAAATATACTTTCAGATCTTTTACTTCAATTAAGGGCTTGCTCATCTCTTCTCCTCCCTTCTGTGACAGAATATCCTGTGTCCCTCTGAAGCCTCATAATATTTCGGAAGACAGGCTTCACAGGTTTTGTCCGCATATTTACAGCGATTCAGGAAGGGACACAGATCACCGTTTCCGTCCGAAAGATCTCTCTCCAGAAACTGTTCAAAGGTACCTCCCACCCGCGGCATGCTTGCGATCAGTGCCTGTGTATAGGGATGTCCCGGATGAAGAAAGATCTCTTCTACAGTTCCCTCTTCCACCACGTAGCCACCACACATGACAGCTACCCGTTTACAGGTCTGCGCTACAACGCCCAAATCATGAGTGATCAGGATGATGCTCATATTGTTTTTTTTCTGAAGCTCCAGAAGCAGATGAAGGATCTGCGCCTGGATCGTAACATCCAGGGCTGTGGTGGGCTCATCTGCGATCAGAATCTTCGGATCACTGCTCATGGCCATGGCGATCATCACACGCTGGCGCATACCGCCGGAAAGCTCGTGGGGATAGCTGTTCATAGCCTTTTCCGGGTCTGTGATGCCAACGGCTGTGAGAAGCTCCAGCACCCGGGCCTTTGCTTCTTTTTTGTTCATATTGGTATGGCGCCGGATCAGCTCTACCATCTTATTGCCAACAGTGTAAACCGGATTCAGTGCGGAAAGAGAATCCTGAAAGATCATGGCGATCTCACCACCGCGGATCTCACGGAGCTCTGCTTCATTTTTCTTCAGGATATCTTCTCCCCGGAACAAGATCTCACCACCCATGATCTTACAGTTGGATGGTCCGAGACGGAGAATGGATTTGGTAGTCACGCTTTTTCCGCTTCCGGACTCTCCTACGATCCCGAAAAAATCCCCCTCACCGATGGCAAAGCCTGCACCTTTTACTGCCTGTGTCTCTCCAAGGTCTGTAAAGAAAGACACCTTCAGATCTTTTACTTCCAGTAATTTTTCCATATGTAAATGTCCTCCTTACTTGGGCTCGAATACTTTTCTTAATACTTCTCCCAGATAATTGAAGCTGACGACCGTGATCAGAATCAGGATTCCGGGGAAAATAGCCAGATACGGTGCCTGCTGGATATAGCGCTGTGCATTGCTCAGCATACTTCCCCAGGAAGCCGTAGGCGGCTGGATACCCAGGCCGAAAAAGCTCAGTGCAGATTCCATCAGGATGGCATTGGCAATGTTCATGGTTGCAGCCACGATAATGGTAGGCATGATGTTAGGCAGGATATGATGTACAATGGTGGAGAATTTCTTCTGTCCGGAGATCTTTGCATAGATGACATACTCTCTCTCGTTCAGGGAAATGGTCTCGCCACGGACGATCCTGGCAATGTTCATCCAGGTCAGAAAGCCGATGATCAGGACAATGTTCTGAAGTCCCGGTTTCAGGAAGGCATTCATAACGATCATGATCAGAAATGTCGGAAGGCTCATCAGTGCATCCACCAAACGCATCAGCACCGCATCCACCGTTCCTCCCACAAAACCGCTGATGGAACCGATGATCACACCAAGGGCTGTCGAAAGCACCATGGAAAGGAAGCCCACCAGAAGGGATGCTCTTCCTCCGTAAATACAGCGGGCCAGATAATCCCGTCCCATATCATCCGTACCGAAAAGATGCGCCATGGAAGGAGCATTCAGTCTCTCTGTGGCGCTGATGGCATTGGGATCTACCGGATACAAAAAGGCAAAAATGGAGATCAGTGCCAGCAGGATGATCGCTGCTGCACCTACCACTGCAAGTTTATTTGTCTTAAAACCAAGTTTGATATTTTTCCAGATATTTTCTCTCATGTCCCTTTACCTCCTAACATCCTGCTTTGCGGATCCTCGGATCAAAGACAGCATACAGGATATCTGCCAGAAGATTTCCGAGCACCACGAGAAGCGCGGTAAACATGGTGATTCCCATGATCAGGGGATAATCATACTGCATAACAGCGGTCACTGCCAGCTGACCGATTCCCGGCCATGCAAAAACCTGCTCGGTGATAATGGCACCGGAAACCAGAGACTGCAGGCTCATTCCGAGAACTGTGATCATAGGAAGCATGGCATTTTTCAGTACATGCCGGAAAAGGATTCCAGACTCTTTCATTCCGTAAGCCTTCTGCACCATAACATAATCGGAGGACATTTCCGTAATGGTACTGCTTCTTAAATACCGTATGTACTGTGACGCATTTGCAAAGGTCAGAACTGCGCAGGGCATGACCATATGAAGGATCAGATCTCCTAAGGAACGGTTGCCGTCTGAATGCATACCGATACTTGGCAGGATATGGAGATGCACACTGAAGAGATAGATCAGCATGATACCGAACCAGAACGTAGGAATGGAGATACCTACATAACAGAACATGCTGGTGATCTTATCCAGAACACCATTTTTATTCTTTCCGGAATACAGGCCCAGTACAATGGCAATGAGAAAACCAAGCAGCATGCTGGTTCCCATTAGGATCACGGTTGCGGGAAGCCTCTCCAGCATCTGTGTCAGGACCGGTCGGTTATTCATCAGGGAATTTCCGAAATTCCCGTGAAGGATCCTTCCCAGCCACAGAAAGTACTGCTCATAGACAGGCTTTGTAAGTCCCAGGCTTTCTCTCAGGTTCTGGATATATTCTTCACTCATATTTGGTTCCACATAAGTCAGGACAGGATCTCCGGGCGCTGCTTTTGTCAGTGCAAAGCAGAGAACAGAGACAATAAACAGTGTCAGAATACACTGTATCAGACGGTTTACGATCTTCTTCAAAATGTACCTCCTTTATTTTCCCCGAAAACAGGAAATCGGCTGGCGCAAAAACGCGTCAGCCTCTTTCTGTTTCCGGTATTCATCCGCTATAAAATTATTTATTTCTCCAATGTGTAGATCTTGGAATAATCATAATAAATAGTTTTTAACAGACATTCATCAAAGCCTCCGAAATCTTTACTTACCGCATAGAAACCATTGGAATAAGCGATCGGATAGATATACATGTTATCATTGATCGTATTCTGGATCTCCTTATAAATCTCGCCACGTTTTGTCTCATCTGCAGTGCTGTTGCCCTCTTCCCACAATGCATCCAGATCTGTATCCTTGATCCTGGAATAGTTGGAACGGCTGACGGAAGAACTCATGTCTGCATAAAGGCTCGGCTCTTCTCCCAGAGTGTAGAAGCTCAGTACCAGATCATAATCTGTGCACTCCGTATCCTTTGTCTTATTCTTGAAGGTAGACTCATCTGTAGGAAGAAGATTGATGGTGATTCCTACATTGGCAAGGGCAGACTGTACATACAGAGCTTCACTCTCCATTGTCTTATCTGTGGAGATATACATCAGGTTCAGAGAAAGACTTGTCTTTCCTGCTTCGGAAAGGAGCTCCTGTGCTTTAGCCGGATCATTGTCGTAGGTATTGTCCGGTTTTGTATAGTAGAGTGTATCCGGTGTAAAAATAGAATCTGCAGGCTCTGCATAATCCTCGGAAAGGAAAGCAAACTGACAGAACTCCTCTTTATTCAGTGCGTATGCGATCGCCTGACGTACCTTTACATCCTGAAGATCTTCGTTCAGCTCATTCATGAACATGGCGTTGACACGTCCGGAATTATAGGTATTGATGTTTACGTTATCGTAAGCACTGACGGTATCGTAATCATCTGCGCTGATCAGACGTGCATCCAGATCTCCGCTTGCAAGTGCCGCATTGGCGGAGCTGGAATCCTTTACGATCTTGAAGGTGATGGAATCCAGATTTACATCATCAAAATAGTCATCGAATTTTGTTACTTTATAATACTCTCCGGATTTGTATTCCTCGAACTTAAAAGGACCACTTCCCACCGGTTCATTGTTGAGATCACTTTCTCCGATATTCTCCACGCCGTCATAAATATGCTTCGGAATACAGTAAACCTGGCTCAGTCCACCAAGAAATCCTGCGGAAGATGATCCAAGGGAAATCTTGACTGTAAGGTCATCAACCTTCTCTGCCTCTACTGCCTTGTCATTAACGTATCCGTAAGAAGAATACGGAACATTCTGCTTCTCATCTACCAGCACCTGCATGGTGAATACCACATCATCGGCTGTAATCGGCTGACCGTCATGCCATTTCAGTCCGTCTTTGAGCTTCAGTGTGAATTCGCTGGCATCATCATTGGCTGTTACACTTTCGCAAAGTCCGTTTCCGTAATACATCTCTCCGTTCACGATCTCAAAAAACGGGCTGTACAGAGCCTGCATCATATCGAAGCTTGTCTGATCCACAACATAAAGCGGATTGATGTTCTGCGGATCTGCTGTTTCTGCAATGGTAATATTTCCGCCTTCCGCCTTGGTTCCTTCTGTTTCTGCTGCAAAAACAGTCATTCCTGACATAACAGTTGTTCCTGCCACTGCAGCTGCCAGAAGCGCTGCCAGTACTTTTTTTCTCATTTCCTGTTCCTCCTGTGTTTCAGTGAGTATACCTCTTTTCCCACCAGTTTAATATGATATAGGCAAGATAATACTATACCATATTACCTTTGTCAAGCTGTCCCTGGCTCTTCAGAGATTTTTTTACTGCATTTCGTTAAAGCTTGTATTTATTCTACATACAGATCACACAGGCGTCAAGATAAATTTTCTGTATCTTGCCTCTGATCTATATATATTTCCTTAATTCGTCATATTTTTGATCCAGTGTCCGTAATTGCACTTCAAAAATGCAGGCACGCATTTAAAGATCTGATCTGCATTCAGGCAGCATACCACCATTGCCGGGGATGCATTGACCACAAATGCCATAAACATGGACAGAGGGATCACGATCCCCCAGGTACTGATCAGGTCAACCTTCATGGAATAGGCGATGCTTCCGCTTCCCCGGATGATACCACCGTTTGTCGGCATCTGATAGGACATTCCTACCATTACTACACTTAAGTCATTACCGAAAGCCCGAAGGCAACCCCTGCAATTTCCACACAGCGCAGTGTAGCAAGCAGGATCTGCGTCACCGCAAAGAAAAAGTAAGTAAACCGGATGATCGCCAGATAGGAAAGACCGGCTTCGATAATCGTCTGGTCTGTTGTAAAAAGCCCCAGCAGCTGTGTTGGAAAAAGGCTGGCCAGGATAAACAGCATAAGGGCAATAAAAAAGCCTGTGCGCATGGCCCAGGCACTGATCTTCCTTACCGGCTCTGTCTCTTTCTTTCCCCAGTACTGACTTCCGAATATGACAAGTCCGTCTCCCAGCGCCATAAGCAGCTGCTGAAAGACGAACTGTACCTGGTTTACGGTAGTCACACCGGATAATGCAGTTTCGCTGAAGGCTCCAAGCATAATGTTGTCCGCAAGATTGACACTTAAGGTCACTACATTCTGCAGCACCAGCATGGAGCATAATTTCAGAAAATTACGATAAAAATTCTTCATCAGTCTTTTACGATGGCAATGATATCATCTGCGTTGATCACCAGATATTTCTCACCCTCATATTTGATCTCGGTTCCTGTGTATTTTCCGTAGATCACACGGTCGCCCGGCTTTACCTGTACCGGTACTTCTTTACCGTCTACGACCTTACCGCCACCTACTGCGATAACCTCTGCCTGTTGGGTTTTCTCCTTGGAGCTGTCCGGAAGTACGATGCCGGATGCGGTTTTGTCTTCTGTCTCAAAATATTTTACGATAACTCTGTCTGCAACTGGTTTTAATGCCATATTCATTTCCTTCTTTCTGTGATTATTAGCACTCTTGAGCTTCGAGTGCTACTCTTTTTTTATCATACTACATATCCGAAAATTGTCAAGATATTTGCAGATATGTAGTATGATATTATTTATGATAGGGCTCTCCACTGATGATACGATAGCTGCGGTAGATCTGTTCCAGAAGGATCACACGCATCAGCTGATGAGGAAATGTCATCTTCGAAAAGCTTAAAGCATAGTCTGATCTATTCAGTACTTCTTTTCCAAGACCGATAGAGCCACCGATCACAAACTGGATATGGCTGGTCCCACGTATTCCCAGCTCGTTGATCTTCCGTGCGAAGTTCTCAGAGGTCAGCTGTTCGCCTCCGATCTCCAGAGTAATCACAAACGCATCATCCCGGATATATTTAAGAAGACGCTCCCCTTCCTTGTTCCGAATGGCATCTTCTACTGTTTCGCTGGCATTATCCGGCGTTTTTTCGTCGGACACTTCTATGATCTCCAGCTTGCAGTAACGCCCGAGGCGCTTGGAATACTCCGCAATGGCATCCCGCAGATATTTTTCCTTGATCTTCCCTACTGTCAGGATACTTATTTTCATCCGCCGTTCTCCTCCAGATAATTCTCAAATTCTTCTGCTGACATCAAAACCTTCCTTGGCTTAGTTCCTTCCTCCGGACCTACCACTCCTGCGTCACAAAGCTGATCCATGATCCTTGCCGCACGGTTAAATCCGATCTTGAACATACGCTGGAGCATACCGATGGAGGCCTTTTCCTTCTCAATGATAAATTTACCGGCTTCTGTAAAATAGACATCTCTGTCACCGCCGCCGGCTCCTCCCGGGACACCGGCTGTATTGACCTGCTTCTCGATGGAGGTATCATAAACAGCACCCTGATTTTTGTCAGAAACATATTCTACGACTGCACTGACCTCCTCATCGGAAACAAAAGCGCCCTGCAGTCTGGCCGGCTTCTGATATCCCTGAGGATAAAACAGCATATCGCCCTTGCCAAGAAGCTTCTCGGCACCGTTCATATCCAGGATCGTCCTGGAATCCACGCCGGAGGATACGGAAAATGCGATCCTGGACGGCATATTGGCCTTGATCAGACCTGTGATGACATTGACCGATGGCCTCTGGGTAGCAATGATCAGATGGATACCAGCTGCACGTGCCAGCTGGGCCAGACGGCAGATCGCATCCTCAACTTCTCCCGGCGCAACCATCATAAGATCCGCAAGCTCGTCCACGATGATCACGATCTGCGGCATCTTCTCAGGTGCCTTTTCTCCCTCCGGGACCCGCATATTGGCAACCTTTTTGTTATATTCTCCAAGATTACGTACCCCATATTCCGCAAAGGCATTGTAACGGCTGGTCATCTCGGAAACAGCCCAGTTCAGCGCACCGGCCGCTTTCTTCGGATCTGTGACCACCGGAATGAACAGGTGCGGGATCCCGTTATATACACTGAGCTCCACCACCTTCGGATCGATCATGATCAGACGCACCTCATCCGGTGTAGCCTTATAAAGGATGCTGATGATCAGCGTATTGATGCAGACGGATTTTCCGGAGCCGGTTGCTCCGGCGATAAGAAGATGCGGCATCTTGGCAATATCTGCCACTACCGGTTTTCCGGCAATATCCTTACCTGCTGCAAAGGACAACTTGGATTTTGCATTTTTAAACTCCTCTGACTGAAGAAGATCCCTCAGCATGACCGGGCTGTTCTCCTTGTTCGGAACCTCGATCCCCACGGCTGCCTTTCCCGGTATCGGTGCTTCGATGCGGATATCCGGTGTAGCAAGATTCAGCTTAATATCATCGGAAAGACCAACGATCTTGCTGACCTTCACACCCATTTCCGGCTGCAGCTCATAGCGGGTAACGGTAGGTCCGCAACTCACATTGGTAACGGTTACATTGACGCCGAAATTATGCAGGGTTTCCTGAAGCTTCTGTGCTGTTTTACGCAGATGTGCATCGGAATCTCCCTGAGATCTGCCATCTCCGCGCTTCAGAAGCTTCAGCGGCGGATACTGATATGGTTTCTTCTCCGGAGCTTCTCCCTGGCTGATCTCATGCTGGATATTTCTGATCCCATGCTCGATCTCTGTCTGAGATGACTTCGGGTTTCTGGAGGGCTGATGGGATGCCTTCTGTTCAGCTTCCGGCTGAGGATCCTCCTTTATCTCAGCAGGAACGGCTGCCTTTCCTGTTTCCCGGGAAGCTTTTGCTGCTGCAGCTGTCTTTGCCGGCAGGATCTGCTGCATCTCGGGAATATCTACATCCTCATAGCCGGCATAAGCATCCTCCTCTTCGGCTTCCTGCATTTCTCTTTCGAAATCCGGCTCCTCCGACTCTTCCCGGGCCGGCTGGGACTGTGAACGGTGGATCTGGAATTCCAGCGGCTGAGCATGCTCCTCCGGTTTCTCATCAAGCCCTGGATCCTCTTCTGTCAGATCTGTATCTGCCGGAAGTACAGCCTTTTGTTCATCAAGGAAAGAAGGAAGATTAAATTCTCCTTCCCGGTTCGCCTTCACCGCAGCCTGTCTTTCTTTCTGCGATCTTCTTGTTTTTTTCTTTTGTTTTTTTGAGATATTTTCCGGATCTTTCTCTGTAAGGGCAAGTTCTTCTTCCTCCAGCTCTTCTTCCAGCCGGCGGATCTTCTCCGCTCTTTTTTCCGCACGGATCTTTCTGCGAAGCTCCTTCTGCTTTTCTCTGTCCGGCTGTCCCTCAAGATAAGCTTCTCTGCCCTCTCTTGCTGCATCTGTAAAAAAGTCCAGGATCTTATTCATAAATCCGAAGAAGGATCTCTGTGTTATGATGATCAGAGACACAAGAAGCACCAGAACGATGATCACAGTTCCGCCCACAACGCCAAAAGCGGATGCTGTGGAAATACATACTGCACCACCGAATACTCCACCGCCGGTACGGTATTCCGAACTCAGTGAATAATAATCCGAAAACGTGGTACTTGGCGTATAGCCCTCTGTGATCAGCTGAAGAAAGCCGCAGAGGAACACAAAAAATACCACGCCCGCCAGTACCTTTTTGTAGGCAAGACGGTTGGTATTGTTCACGATCAGGAACGTAACTCCGGCAAAAAGCAGGATCGGGAAAATATATGCACAAAGTCCCATGATGCCAAAGCATACGGCACTGATGGCATTTCCTACGATCCCTCCCATACCAAATGCACTGATCATCAGGATCAGGCAGGCCGCAAACATCACAAGGATCAGGATCTCTGTCTGAAAGCGGTTACCGACAGGCTGCTGCTTCGCCGCAGGTTTTCTTTTTCTTTTTTTTGTCGTTTTTGAAGCTGCCATTGTCAGACTCCTCCCAGTTGATATCAAATATAATTCGCTGCCAGAATAAGGATTCCGGCTGCAAAAGAATAAAATGCAAAATAACGCAGTCTGACCTGATTCGAAAGCTTAAGCATAAAACGGATCACCAGATAGCCTGTGATCCCGGCCACGATCATTCCAAGAACATAAGTAAATCCCTGGCCAACAGTCATATGAACAGAAGTAAACTCTCCCATCTCCACAAAAAAAGCTCCCAACACAGCCGGAATGCTCATCAGCAGCGAATATTTCACTGCAAACTTTCTTCCGAGGCCGCAGAAAAGTCCTGCACTCATGGTAAGTCCAAGCCTGGAAAGTCCCGGAAACACAGAAAGACCCTGGCAGATACCCATCCACATAGCATCTCCGAAGCTGGTTTCTTTTGTTCCCTTGCTGCCATTGACATTACTGTAGTCCACAACAAGGAGGATCACACCTGTAAGAAGGATTCCGATCCCGGAAAACATGTGTGAGGATGCGCTTCGCACAACAAGTCGTTTGCACTGATATCCGATCAGGACTGTAGGAATGGTGGATACCATGATCAGGGCAGTAAGCTTCCGGTAAGTTCCGCTTATGATCTTTGCGTAGGTAAGTTCTTTCCCAGTCCTACGGTTATAGAGAAAAATATTGGCATTTCCGATCAGATCCAGTATCATTCCGATCAGCTCGATCCCGATCTTCTTGATGTCCTTCAGAAAAACAAGGATCAGAGCTATCATAGTTCCCAGATGGAGCATCACTTCAAAAAGCACACCGGAGCCTCTGGTACCGCCCAAAAGATCCTGCACTCCACAGAGATGTCCGAAGCTGCTCACCGGCAGAAATTCGGTGATTCCCTGAATGATTCCCAATATAATCGCATGTATCACTGACATAATGATATTTCCTTTTCTTAAATTTTTTCCAACACATTATAGCATAACTGAGTAAAACTTACAATCTTCACTTGGCAAAAGTTTCAAACAAATGTTCTTTTTTGATCTGCAAGAAAAAAAATCCTCCGGCTGCATCAGAAAACACAGTCGGAGGATCTGTTTATAAACAGACTTTCTGCTTATTTATTTTTCAGATATTCGTCGATACCTTTTGCACCAGCTTTACCTGCACCCATGGCAAGGATTACGGTAGCTGCACCTGTAACGGCATCACCACCGGCATATACGCCGTCCTTGGATGTCTTACCGGTTTCTTCCTCGGCAACGATACATCTTCTCTTGTTGATGTCAAGGCCCTTGGTTGTGGAAGAGATCAGCGGGTTCGGTGAAGTACCAAGAGACATGATGACAGTATCTACATCCATATCATACTCGGAACCAGGAATCTCTACCGGACGTCTTCTTCCGGATGCATCCGGCTCACCAAGCTCCATCTTGACAACCTTCATACCGTTTACGTGACCGTTCTCATCAACGAGGATCTCCTTCGGATTTGTAAGAAGATCAAAGATGATGCCCTCTTCCTTAGCGTGATGAACTTCCTCTGCTCGTGCAGGAAGCTCTGCCTCACTTCTTCTGTATACGATATGTACCTCAGCACCAAGTCTCAGCGCTGTTCTTGCAGCATCCATGGCAACGTTACCACCGCCGACAACTGCAACCTTTTTGCCTGCTGCGATCGGTGTATCATAGGAATCATCGAATGCTTTCATGAGGTTGCTTCTTGTCAGGTACTCGTTTGCAGAGAATACACCGCTTGCATTCTCACCCGGGATACCCATGAACATCGGAAGTCCTGCACCGGAACCGATGAATACAGCCTCAAAGCCCTCATCCTCGATCAGCTGATCGATGGTAGTGGATTTACCGATGACAACGTTTGTCTCGAATTTAACGCCAAGCTCTTTGACCTTCTCGATTTCTTTCTTAACAACCTTCTGCTTCGGAAGACGGAACTCCGGAATACCGTAAACAAGAACACCGCCAAGCTCATGAAGAGCCTCGAACACAGTTACATCGTATCCTGCCTTTGCAAGGTCACCTGCACAGGTAAGTCCGGATGGACCGGAACCGATCACTGCAACCTTATGTCCGTTCTTAACCTCTGCTCCTGCAGGTTTGATATCATGCTCCAGAGCATAGTCTGCAACGAATCTCTCCAGCTTACCGATAGAAACAGCCTCACCCTTCTTACCGCGGATACACTGTCCCTCACACTGGGATTCCTGCGGACATACACGACCACAGATAGCCGGAAGTGCGGAAGATAAACCGATCACCTTGTAAGCCTCTTCCATGTTGCCTTCTTTGATGTGCTCGATAAATCCCGGAATATTGATGGATACCGGACATCCCTCTACACATTTCGGTTTCTTACAGCCAAGGCATCTCTGTGCCTCTTCCATTGCTTCTTCCTGATTATATCCAAGACATACTTCCTCGAAGTTTGTCGCACGTACCTTCGGATCCTGCTCTCTTACAGGAACTTTTTTTAACATTTTTGCATCTGCCATTAGTTGTCACCTCCGCAATGTCCGCATCCACCGTGGTGGGTATCGCCTTCCTGAAGCTTCAGTAATGCACGGCCCTCCTGGGTCTTATACATCTGGCTTCTCTTCATAGCCTGATCGAAATCAACGAGATGTCCGTCGAACTCCGGTCCGTCTACACAGGCAAATTTGATCTCATCACCGACCTGGAGACGACAAGCGCCGCACATACCGGTTCCGTCAACCATGATCGGGTTCATGCTGACAATTGTGTGAATACCAAGCTTCTTGGTAAGAAGACAGACAAATTTCATCATGATCATCGGTCCGATCGCTACACAGACGTCATAATGCTTGCCCTCGTTTGTCACAAGATCCTCAAGAGTCTTTGTTACCATACCGGAACGGCCATAGGAACCGTCATCTGTTGTAACATAAAGATTGGAAACAGCGCCAAGCTCTTTCTCAAGGATAACCATATCCTTAGTCTTGGAACCAAGGATAACATCCGCTGTGATGCCGTGCTCATGGAGCCATTTAACCTGCGGATAAACAGGTGCGGTACCGACACCACCGGCTACGAATACCATTTTTTTCTTCTTAAGTTCTTCGATATCCTCATGGACGAACTCAGACGGACATCCCAGAGGTCCTACGAAATCACGGAATGAATCTCCCGCCTTCAGTGCGGACATCTTAATGGTAGATGCTCCGATCTCCTGGAATACGATGGTAACTGTACCGGCCTCGCGATCGTAATCGCAGATGGTAAGCGGGATCCTTTCTCCCTTTTCGTCAAGTTTCACAATGATAAATTGTCCTGGCAGACAGTGGCTTGCCACACGTGGTGCATGCACAACCATAAGATGGATCTTAGCTGCCAGCGTTTCAGCTTTTAAAACCTTATACATGGTCTTCCTCCTCGCGCAAATTATAAACCTTTATTAATAATACGCTAAAAATCAGCATATGACAAGAGTAGATTTACAATTTCTGTCAAATTTCTTTACCACAGCACAGCGCAACCATGTTAGTCTTATGCAACTAGTATCATCAAAAGCCACATACAAAACTGGTTATTTCTGTGTTTTTTTCCTTTCGATAAGGGTATACAATCGGTCCAGTGCCTCCCGGATCCCTCCTACTTCATCGATGAGTCCTTCCTTTACCGCTTCCTCACCCTCCAGCATAGTCCCCACATCTTTTACAAGCTGGGAGGTATCCAGCATCAGCTCCTCCATCCGTTCTGCCGTGATATGTGAATGTCCGGATACAAAGGCAATGATCCGGTCCTGGATCTTTTCCATATTGCGGTAGGACTGCGCTACGCCGATGAACATTCCGTTCTGGCGCACCGGATGGACCACCATGGTAGCACTTGGCACGATAAAGGAATAATCTGCTGATACCGCCATGGGAACACCTATGGAATGTCCCCCGCCCAGCACCAGGGAAACCGTAGGGATACTCAGAGACGCGATCATCTCCGCAATGGCAAGCCCTGCCTCCACATCTCCTCCTACCGTATTTAAAAGGATCAGAAGCCCCTCGATCTCCTCATCGTCCTCAATGAGAGCCAGCTTTGGCAGTACATGCTCATACTTGGTTGTTTTGCTGTGAGACGGCGCGGATTCATGACCTTCGATTTCCCCGATCACCGTCAGAAGCTCCACTTTATGCTTCCGGAAATTTCCATCGAGCACTGCCTGCCCGGTTTCCCGGATCTGTTCGTTCTGGCTCGCTTCCCGGTCCAGTTCCTTCTGTTTTCTCTCTTCGCTCTGTTTTTCCATAAAAAAATACCTCCGGAATCTGAAATTCTGGAGGTATTATATGCAAAATATTACTTTCTATTCAGAGATCATTCGTCCCAGTTTGTCCATACGTCAGTAACGTCGTCGTCATCATCAAGAAGATCCAGTGTTCTGTGAAGATCTTTGATAGCCTGATCATCCGTCAGCTCCACATAGGTCTGCGGGATCATGGCGATCTGTGCTTCTACAAGCGGGATTCCGGCTTTCTCAAGAGCCTCACGTACAGCACTGAAATCGTCCGGTGCTGTGATGATCTCAAAGCTGTCCTCTTCCTCGTTGAAGTCCTCAGCACCTGCATCCAGGGCTGTCATCATCAGCTCGTCCGCATCCATCTCGCCGCACTCATCCTCAAGCTCTTCCTTGTCGATGATGATCTGGCCCTTCTGGTCGAACATAAAGGATACGCATCCCTGTGTTCCGATGCTTCCGTTACCCTTGGTAAACGCGTTACGTACATTACCTGCAGTACGATTCTTGTTATCTGTAAGAGTCTCTACGATAATAGCAACACCGTTCGGACCATATCCCTCATATACAGCCTTCTCGTAGCTGTCTGCAGAATCCGCACCTGCTGCCTTCTTGATTCCACGATCGATCGTATCGTTCGGCATGTTGTTCGCTTTTGCTTTTGCAATGACATCACGAAGCTTGCTGTTGTTTGCAGGATCCGGGCCGCCGGCCTTTACTGCCATAACGATCTCACGGCCGATGACTGTGAAGATCTTACCCTTCTTGGCATCATTTTTCTCTTTCTTATGTTTGATGTTGGCAAATTTTGAATGTCCTGACATGGTATCTTCCTCTCCTTGTTACCGTATATTTTCTTTCGTGCCCTGCTCATTTTGGGTACCGTTTTACATAATTGCAACTCGGTTTAATATAGCACTTATGAAAGATTTCGTCAAGAATCAGAAAACAAACCGGTCAAAATTCCTCATGTTCCCCTAAAAAGTCAGTTCCAGACTGATCTCAAGCGCATGATTCACCTTATCAAGCATAGCACTGTCCAGATGACACACCTTATCCTTCAGACGCCGCTTGTCGATGGTGCGGAGCTGTTCCAGAAGGATCACAGAATCCTTTTCGATCCCGTAGGCGGATGCATCGATCTCAATATGTGTCGGCAGCTTTGCCTTATTCATTTTTGATGTAATTGCCGCACAGATCACTGTGGGACTGTGACGGTTGCCCACATCGTTCTGGATGATCAGCACCGGACGGATGCCGCCCTGTTCACTGCCCACTACAGGTCTTAAGTCCGCGTAAAAAATATCCCCTCTTTTTATAACCACACAATTCACACTCCGATTCTGGTCCGGCTTATTTGCAAGCCGTATTCCTTTTTACAGATAAGTATTTCCACAATTTCTTTGTGTATACCATGCGTGGTACTTTTTTACCGGCCTTATGTCTGACCCGACGTTTTCCGGATCCGGGTATTTACGGATCTACTGGAAAAAGCTCTCCTCTTCTCCGCATTCCTTACCGTCTTTGATATAAACCCGCGGAACACGTTTACTGATCCCGCAGACAAATTCATAGGAAAATCTTCCGGAAAGATCTCCCAGTGTCTCCACACTGATAAATTCCTCCCCATCTCTTCCCATCAGGGTGACCTCGTCCCCGGCCTTCACCTCCGGGATATCTGTGACATCAACCATAAACTGATCCATGCAGACACGTCCGAGGATCGGAGCTTTTTTGCCCCGGATCAGGACCCAGCCCTTATTGGAAAGCTGTCTCGGATAGCCATCTGCATAACCTACGGGGATCGTTGCCATTCTGGTAAAGCGTTCTGTAACAAACGTTCCTCCATAGCTTACCGCTGTTCCACGTTCCACATTTTTCACATAGGATACATGACTTTTCAGCTCCATTGCAGGTGTCAGCTTCACAATATCACGTTCTACCTCCTCTGACGGATAAATACCGTAAATAGTGATGCCGGCACGAACAACATTGAGATTTGCTTCCGGAACACGGATGATACCTGCACTGTTGGAGCAGTGACGTACCGGAATATGAACACCTCTTTTTTCCAGAAGCTCTGCAAAACGGAGATAACGGTCCAACTGCACCAGTGCAGGAGAACGGTCGGTCTCATCCGCCCTGGCAAAATGGGTAAACATTCCCTCGATCACCAGATTCGGGATTTTTGAGATTTTTTCGATCTTTATCGCATTTTCTGGAATATCCGCATATCCGATCCTTGTCATTCCCGTATCCAGAGCCAGATGAATATGTACATTTTTTCCAATGCGTGCACCTGCTTTTGCATATTCTGCTGCTGTATTAAGATCCGATATGGTGATCCGGATATCATTGGCTGCAAGCTCTTCATAATATTCCTCAAATACAAGGCCAAGGATCAGGACAGGCTTGGTGATCCCTGCATGCCGAAGCTCCAGTGCCTCCTCTGCAGTAGCTGTTGCAAATCCCCAGATATAGTCATAGTCCTGGATCAGACGGGCAATAGCTCTGGCACCATGACCATAACCGTCTGCCTTGATCACAGCGATGATCTTTGTCCCTTCTTTGACATTTTTATGCATTTCCTCAAAATTGTGGGCAATGGCATCCAGTGATACCAGTGCTTTTACTCTCTCGTATTTCTTCATAACTTCGACTCCTCTTCACCTATAGCTAATGCCTTGGGCAGATATTCTATGATATCTCCTGCCAGCATACTGCGCTTTCCTTTTTCAGCGGCTGCAAGATCACCGCAAAGTCCGTGAAGATAAACACCTAACGCGGCCTTTAAAACCATGGGAGGCTGTTCCTCCGTTTTCAGATACATACATAACACTGCTGCCAGGATCCCGGAAAGCACATCTCCGCTTCCTGCAGTTGCCATTCCGGAATTACCGGAAAGATTCAGATACATCTGGCCTTTCTCATCTGCGATCACCGTACATGCATCCTTCAATACGCACACAGAGCCTGTTTCCGCAGCACATTTCAGTGCAGTATCTGCGATCTCATGCTGGATCTCCTGGATCGTTCTGCCACTGAGCCGGCTCATTTCTCCGATATGCGGTGTCAGGACTACATGCTCTCCCAGATACTGATACCACTGTGGATGTGCAGCCAGAAGGTTCAGGCCGTCCGCATCCAGGATCAGCGGCTTTTTCTCCCGGGCAGCCGCCGTGAGAAACCACTGTTCTCTCTCACGGCTGGCCACTGATGTTCCAAGTCCCGGTCCGATCACGATCACATCACACCAGGATAGAAGCTGTTCATTGGATTCCTGATCAAAGCGGCTGCAGACCATAGCCTCCGGAAGGAGTATCTGCAGCGGGATCCTGTTGGCTTCCACAGTCTGGATCTTTACCATTCCCGCACCGGCACGAAGTGCTGCACTGGCGCTTAAATAAGCGGCTCCGCACATTCCCTCACTTCCGGTCACAAAGAGCACTTTTCCGAAGGTACCCTTGTTTCCGCCGGGATCACGTTCCGGAAACAGCTGCAGATCTTTATTTTCCAGACAGGCGGCAGATGCAGTCACAGCTTCCTGCTCATAGATCCCGATATCGGCGGTAACGATCCTTCCTGCATACAGTCTTCCCGGATAAAAGCAAAGACCTCTTTTCCGGTAGGCAAATGTGACAGTCAGATCGGCGCTGAAGGCAATTCCCATTTCCAGGCCAGTATCTCCGTTCACTCCTGACGGGATGTCAACTGCGATCTTTTTGGCCCTCGCACTGTTCATCTCATGGATGATATCAGCATAATGCCCCTCGATCGGACGCGTCAGGCCTACCCCAAACACGGCATCTACTATAGTAGTATATTCACTCCACTGCGGGTTATTCACCTCCGGGACACGATAACCGGAAGCGATCTTATACTGAAGAGCTGTCTCTCTGGTCATTTTATCTTTGTTTCCGACCATATAAAACTCTACCCGGATCCCCTTCAGATGGAACAATCTGGCAACAGCGATACCGTCACCGCCATTGTTTCCGCTTCCGCAGACTACCAGGATCCTTTCGTCCTTCTGGAGATACTTTTCTGTTTCCTCTACCACCTTCAGTGCTGCCCGCTCCATCAGAACCTCGGAGGGAACTCCGATCTCACGGATCGTTGTGGAGTCCAGATCCTTCATTTCTTTGCAGGTAACAAGCTTCTTCATTCTGTCTTCTGCCTCCCCTCTGTCATAGAGAAAGCTGCCGTTTCCGGCAGCTTAACAATTCTTACTTATCCACATGTTCCTGCCTGTATTTGCTGAGATTATAAGACAGTGTCATCAGACTCTCGGAAAGATGAACGTTCTCTACGATCACATCATCCGGTGTCTCAAGATCAAGATGTGCAAAATTCCAGATTGCCTTGATCCCGTTCTCCACCAGAATATCTGCCATTTCCTTGGCTTTATTCTTGGGAAGTGTCAGGATCGCGATCTCCACGTTATTCTCTCTCAGGAAAAACGGAAGCTCACTGAGCATCTGGATCTCAAGTCCACGGACTGCGATGCCCTCAAGCACAGGATTTACGTCAAAGATACCAACCAGCCTGAACCCGCGCTTCTCAAAATCCACATAATTGGCAAGTGCCTGTCCCAGATTACCGGCACCCAGGATGATCATCGGATGAACGGTATCTAGTCCCAGGATCTTACCGATCTCTGTATAAAGATAGTGTACATTATAGCCATACCCCTGCTGCCCAAAACCGCCGAAATTATTAAGATCCTGACGGATCTGAGAAGCTGTGGTATGCATCTTCTTACTTAACTCATTGGAAGAAATACGTTCTACATTGTCTTCCATCAGCTCTCCTAAGTAGCGGTAATAGCGTGGCAGACGCTTAATCACCGCTTTCGAGATTTGTTTTGTCTCCACGATAGTTTTCCTCCTTACCTTACACTAGGTTAATTATAACGAATTGACATTTTCCTGTCAATTAAAGTTGTCTATTCTGTACAAATTTCTTTATAATTTTTCTAATAATTGATTTTTTCTTTGAAATCCCGGCAGTTTCCGTTATAATAGGTGGAGGATTTTTCCCTGTTCAGGCATAAACAGGGGTGATTCTTTATACAGGAGGACAGTTTTTATGATTTTATCATGTCAGAATATATGCAAGGCCTTTGGCGAAAAAGTAATTTTAAATGATGCATCCTTTCACATTGAAGACCGTGAAAAGGCTGCTCTGATCGGATGCAACGGTGCAGGAAAGACCACACTGCTGCGGATCATCATGCAGGAGCTTTCTGCTGATTCCGGTACCGTGGTGCTTGCCCGGGATAAAAATATCGGCTATCTTGCCCAGTACCAGGATATCCACGGACATCATACCATCTACGAGGAGCTTCTTACCACCAAGCAGCACATCATCGATATGGAACGCCGTATCCGCAATATGGAACAGGAAATGAACACGGTGACCGGTGATGAGCTGAACCGTCTGATGGAAACCTATACCCGCCTGACCCATCAGTTTGAGCTGGAGAACGGATACGCTTACAAAAGTGAGCTGACCGGTGTCTTAAAGGGTCTCGGCTTCACGGAGGAAGATTATGACAAGCAGATCGAAACTCTTTCCGGCGGTCAGAAAACCCGCGTGGCGCTGGGCAAGATGCTTCTTTCCAAGCCGGATATCCTGCTTCTGGATGAGCCAACCAATCACCTGGATATGGAAAGCATCTCCTGGCTGGAAACTTATCTTCTGAATTATCCGGGAGCTGTTTTTATCGTCTCCCATGACCGTTATTTTCTGGATAAGGTAGTCACCAAGGTCATTGAGATCGAAGCCGGACAGACCCGCGTATACAGCGGCAACTACTCTGCCTATGCTCTCAAGAAGGCTCAGCTTCGTGATGCACAGTACAAGGCATACTTAAATCAGCAGCGGGATATCAAGCATCAGGAAGCCGTTATCGCCAAGCTGAAATCCTTTAACCGTGAAAAATCCATCAAGCGTGCGGAAAGCCGTGAAAAAATGCTGGACCGTGTACAGAGGATCGAAAAGCCTCTTGAGCTCCAGGACCGGATGCGTATCTCGCTGGAACCACGGGTGTTAAGCGGAAACGATGTGCTCCACGTGGAAGCGCTTTCCAAGGCCTTTCCGGGACAGACCCTGTTCTCCGATATCTCCTTTGATATCAAACGCGGCGAGCGTGTGGCACTGATCGGAAACAACGGAACCGGAAAGACCACCATGCTGAAGATCATCAACGGTCTTATTGAGGCAGATGCCGGCAAATTTTCCCTTGGTTCCAAGGTGCAGATCGGTTATTACGATCAGGAACATCATGTTCTGCATATGGACAAGACGATTTTCCAGGAGATCTCCGATACTTATCCGACTCTCACAGAGACCGAGATCCGAAATATGCTTGCTGCATTTCTCTTTACCGGAGATGATGTTTTCAAGGAAATCTCCGCACTTTCCGGTGGAGAAAGAGGCCGTGTTTCCCTTGCAAAGCTGATGCTTTCCGAAGCCAACTTCCTGATCCTTGACGAGCCTACCAACCATCTGGATATTGCTTCCAAGGAGATCTTGGAGGAAGCACTAGTCAGCTACACCGGTACAGTCCTTTATGTATCCCATGACCGTTACTTTATCAATCAGACTGCGACCAGGATCATGGAACTGACAAACCAAGCAGTGGTAAATTACATCGGTGATTATGATTACTATCTGGAAAAGAAGGAGGAGCTGACCAGTACCTATGCACCGGGAAGCACTTCTCCGGAGGCACCTGCCGAAGAAAAATCGGTTTCCGAGAACAAGCTTTCCTGGCAGCAGATGAAGGAAGAACAGGCAAAGAAACGAAAACGGGAAGCCGAGCTGAAAAAAGTCGAAGCCC
This sequence comes from Blautia sp. DFI.9.10, assembly GCF_024461705.1. Classification (NCBI taxonomy): domain Bacteria; kingdom Bacillati; phylum Bacillota; class Clostridia; order Lachnospirales; family Lachnospiraceae; genus Blautia; species Blautia sp. DFI.9.10. The sequence goes on along the minus strand of NZ_JANGAA010000001.1, from coordinate 185,037 downwards.
GTATCGAAGAGCTGGAAACAAGAGACAGCGAGATCGACGAGACTATGGTCCTTCCGGATGTCTGCACCAATGTAGCGGAATGTACAAAGCTGAGCCGCGAAAAAGCAGCCATCGCTGAAGAACTGGAAGAGCTTTATGAAAAATGGGAAGAGCTGGCCTGACGGTCAGCTCTTTTTTATCCCCTTATGTTTTTATGGAAGCAGCATGCCGAGATGCTGTTCAAAGCATACACCATCGTTACGGTCTGTTCCTTCCTCCACCGCATCCCGGATCGATGCCGAGATAAAGTCCACGGCCAGCTCTGCACAGGTTTTCATGGAATATCTTTTTACCAGCCCTGCACTGAGCACGGATGCAAAAAGATCTCCTGTCCCGGAATAGCTTCCGCCGGATTTCTCTGCAAATACCCAGGAGCTGTTTCCGTTTTCCAGGACAAGATTCCCCATTTTCAGAGGCTGCCCCTCCTCCCTGTGATCCACTCCAGTGATCACAACGGCAGGAAGTGAAAATTTCCGGGCAAGTCCGCACCCGATCTCCCGGATTTCTTCCATCCGCCGGGCCTCTGATACCTTTTGCAGTTTATTCCAGATCTCCTCCATTTTTTCTTTTCCGTAGAGAAGAAGGAGGGCTTCCGTAAGGTTCGGTGTGATCACATAGGAACGACGTGTCAGTTCGCAGAACCGGCTGCGGAGTTCTTCTGTATAGATCGGATAAACCGCGCCGTCATCCCCCATCACCGGATCTGTAAGGATCAAAGTATCCTTTCCTGCAAACGCATCCATAAATTTCAGGATCCTGTCTGCCTGCTTATCATCAGAAAGAAATCCTGTATAGATCCCATCCGGGAAAAATCCTCTTTTTTTCCACTGCTCCATATATGGTTCCATATGCTCTGTGAAATCCTCACAGAAATAACTTTCATAACCGGTCTGGTTGCTTAAAACAGCGGTGGGAAGTGGACACGCCTGGACTCCCATCACCGAGATCACCGGGATCGCTGCTGTCAGTGAACATTTCCCCAGCCCGGAAAGATCATTGATCACTGCTATTTTTTTCATGGTAATTCTCCAGTCTTGAGTTTTTTTCTGTAATATTATAGAATGAACTGTCAGGTTTACGCAATCATTTTTGGAAGGAAATCATCATACTTATGTTAAATATATCTGCAGAACACAAAAAAGAACACCTTTATCTGGAGGTTTACCACTATTATCGGAAGCTGATCCTGGAAGGCCGTCTCCTTCCCGGAAGCAAAATGCCCTCCCTCCGCAAATGCGCCCAGGAGCTGAAGCTGAGCCGTACCACCATCGAAAATGCCTATCTTCTGCTGGCAGCAGACGGCTATATCATCGCCAGGGCACAGAGCGGCTATTATGTCACCGGCATTGCTTCCAAGCAGCATCTGCTTACCCCCGAAAAACAGGATAAGGATATCACGCCCTGCCTTTATGATTTTGCCTCTTCCGGTGTTGACCGGGAAAGCTTCCGTTTTGATCTGTGGCAGCGTTACATCAAAAGCGCCCTCCGCCAGGGCGACCGTATGCTTTCTTATGGCGAACCCCAGGGTGAAAGCGATTTCCGGGAGGTTCTCGCAGACTATATCCGGGAACGCAGAAATGTGATCTGCTCCCCGGATGACATTGTAGTAGGGGCCGGTCTCCAGCCCCTTCTCCAGATCCTCTGCCCTCTGATCCATGAACGGAAAACCGTTTCGTTCCCCACACCGTCCTTCACCACATGCAGCACCATCTTTCAGGATTACGGCTTTGATGTCCATTACCGGGACAAAAGCTGCGATGTGATCTATGTTTCTCCTGCTCACATGACGAAATGGGGCGAGATCATGCCGGTAAAACGACGCCTGGAGCTGATCCGTCATGCGGAGATCGATGACCATCTGATCATTGAGGATGATTTCGAAAACGAATTTGTTTATTTCCAGAAACCGACGCCTTCACTTTTCGGTCTTGCAGGTGGTGAAAACGTTGTCTATATCGGTTCCTTTTCCAGGCTGCTGCTGCCCTCCATCCGTGTCAGCTTCATGGTATTGCCACGCTCTCTCCGGGAAAAATATACAAAAAAAGCAGCCTTTTATAATCAGACTGCTTCCAAGGCAGAACAGATCGCACTCTGCCAGTTTATCCGCGACGGGCATCTGGCTTCCCAGACAAGAAAGCTCCGCCGCCTTTATTCCCAGAAGCTGAAGGCTCTTTCCCAGGCTGTCCGGGAAACCTTCGGCCAGGACTGCCAGATCCAAACAGGAGCCGCAGGAACCAGCCTTGCCCTTACTCTCCCCTGTTCTCTCACAGGCAGTGAACTGACAGACAGAGCCCGGAACCATGGTCTGGGACTGGAGGTTCTCAGAGAAAACGGAGCCGAGGTCACCTTGGTCCTCTCCTGCTCCTCCATTCCATCCAAGGATTTTCTGCCTGCCTGTCAGCTTCTGAAGGAGGTTACCGGCTCCTAATCTCTCCGGTTATCGATCATGTAGAGCAGGGCATTTACAATGCACGCAGCGATGTTGCTTCCACCCTTGCGTCCTTTTGCCACAATATAAGGCACATCTGCGTGCATGATCAGCTCCTTGGACTGCACAACATTCACAAAGCCTACCGGCACACCGATGATCAGCTCAGGAGAAAGCTTTCCGTTCTCAATAAGCTCATAAAGACGTACCAGTGCGGTAGGTGCGTTCCCAATGGCAAAGATCAGCTTTTTATCCATCTCTGCGGCCTTGTCCATGCTGGCTGTGGCTCTGGTAGTCCCGTTCTTTTTTGCAAGGGCAGCCACATCCTCATCGGACATGAAACAGTAAGCCTCACCGCCGTAGCGGGCAAGTGCACGCTTGTTGATCCCGGCCTTTGCCATCTGGGTATCTGTGACGATGCAGGCACCGTTGCGGATGGCGTCCATGGCCATCTCCACTGCACCCTCCGAGAAGCAGAGATTTTTTGCATAATCAAAATCTGCGCTTGTGTGGATGCAGCGTTTTACGATCAGCTCTGTTCCCGGGATCAGGGGAGTATCCCCCAGCTCTTCTGTGATGATCTCAAAGCTTCTTTTTTCAATCTCCATGGGTTTTACATTTTCAAGCTCAACTTTCATTTCTATTCTTCCTCCGTAATCCCGTTTTCCAGTATCTCATAGATTTTTTTCATATCCAGATGCTTCCGCAACTCTGAAGCCAGGATATCATACTGCTGTTCCTTAAATGCCGCAAAATCCACGCCTGTCATATTTTCCACATCAATACCTTTTTTCTCGCCGATCACGCGGATGATCGCCTCTGCAGATGCTTCCTTATCGAAAACGCCGTGAATATAGGTTCCGCACACATTTCCTGCAAAAGCACCCTCTTCTTTTTTCTTACCGCTGACGCTGTCTGTGATCTTCGTGGCTGTTCCTGCATTGTCCTTCAGGATGCTTTCGCCCATATGGATCTCATAGCCCTCGATCTCCGCACCGGAAAGAGGAGCAAACACACCGGACAGCTGACCGAAATGCCCCTGCACCCTGGTCCTGGTTTTCTTTTCGGCAAATACCGTTTCCATGGGAAGAAGTCCCATTCCTTTCATGGAACCGCCATTTTCAACTCCATGAGGGTCGCTTAAGGTCTCGCCCAGCATCTGATAGCCGCCGCAGACACCAAAGATCAGCTTGCCTCTGGAGGCTTCCTTGAGAACCGCTGCCTCCATTCCGCTTTCCCGCATCCAGATCAGATCACCCATGGTGTTCTTGGTTCCAGGAAGGATGATCATATCCGGAGAGTGAAGATCTCTCGGGTGTTTTACATAGCGGAGAGAAACTCCGGGAATGCTCTCAAAAGGATTAAAATCCGTAAAGTTGGAAATCCTTGGTGTACGGACCACTGCGATATCAATGACACCGGCTTCCTGCTTCCGGTCAAAACGCTCCGTCAGGCTGTCCTCATCCTCCACCTGGATATCCAGATAAGGCGCCACACCCACCACCGGGATCCCGCTTCTTTCCTCAAGCATGACAACACCAGGGTCCAAAATAGTCTTATCTCCGCGAAATTTGTTGATGATCAGCCCCTTTACCATAGCCTTCTCATCGTCCTCCAGAAGCTCCACCGTACCGATCAGCTGGGCAAAAACACCTCCACGGTCAATATCTCCCACAAGAAGGACCGGTGCCTTGGCCATCTTTGCCATACCCATATTTACAATATCCTCATCCTTGAGATTGATCTCGGCAGGACTTCCCGCACCTTCGATGACAATGATATCGTTATCTGCTGCAAGAGCGTTGTACGCCTTCATCACATCCGGGACCAGGGTCTTCTTATATTTGAAATAATCCCTAGCACTCATGGTTCCAAGAACCTCTCCGTTTACGATCACCTGGGAGCCTACATCATTGGTAGGCTTCAGAAGGATCGGATTCATCAGGACAGACGGCCGGATCCCGGCTGCCTCTGCCTGCATGACCTGGGCCCGTCCCATCTCAAGACCATCCTCTGTGATAAAGGAATTCAGTGCCATATTTTGTGATTTAAAAGGAGCCACACGATATCCATCCTGCTTAAAGATCCTGCAAAGTCCCGCAGCCAGCAGGCTTTTTCCGGCATTGGACATGGTTCCCTGTACCATTATTGCTTTTGCCATAATATACCTCCCTCAAGTACTTCGATCAGTTTTACATTTTCTTCATGGCGCTTTACCGCGATCCGGTAATACCCCTTTGTAAGACCCGGATAATTGCTGCAGTCACGGATCAGGATCCGCTTGCGCAGACAGAAGTCAAAGAGCTCCTCCGGTCCTTTAAAGAAAATATAATTTGCTTCCGACGGAAATACTTTATACCCAATGCGGGCCAGCTCATCCTTCAGCCACTGTGCCTCCCGAAAAACAAGCTGTCTTCCCTCCTCTACATATTCCGTCTCTGTAAGTGCCTGGAGCCCGGCTGCCTGGGCCATGGTGGAAACATTCCATGGCTGAACGCAGAGCTCCATCCTTTCCAGCAGCTTTCTGTCAGAACAGAGGCCATAGCCCAGCCGCACACCGGCCATGGCATATCTTTTTGTAAATGCCTTCAGGATAAAAAGATTATTGAACCCGGAAAGAGAACGCTTCAGAGAATACTCTTCCGGTTCCTTTACAAAATCAAGGAAACACTCATCTACCACCAGCAGGATATCCAGCTTTCTGCATTTTTCCAGGATCCTTTTCAGAAGCCTGTGGGGAATCAGCATGCCGGTAGGATTGTTGGGGTTACATAAGAAAGCCATATCCAGTCCCTTATGGAGGATATCCAGATATGCTTCACTGAGCACAAAACCGTCATTTTCCGTCAGCATGTAATATTCCAGCTCACAGCCAGTGCTGGCCAGAGCCTGTCCGTATTCCGCAAAAGTAGGCGCCGGGATCAGAGCCCGCTTTGGCTTTACTGCATGACAGAGCGTAAAGATCACTTCTGCTGCTCCGTTACCACATATTACCTCTTCCGCTTTTACCCCTTCCGATTCTGCGATCCTTTCCCTGAGAACGCCGCATCCCACCTGGGGATACTGTGCAATATGATCCAGACTGTGGATAATGGCCTGCTTCACACTTTCCGGTGTTCCCAAAGGATTCAGATTTGCCGAAAAATCCAGGCAGTCTTTATGTTTATATACGTCTCCTCCATGTATGTGTTTTGTCATTGGTCATTCTCCTGTCTGTATTTATTGTTACCTTAATAACCCGAACCGGATCCCCGCACTGAGCAGTCCAAATACAACCACCCCCAGTATGGATGCCGCGTACATCAGCCGGTTAGCTCTTTTGATATCCTCCGGCTCCACCGGGCGGATCGGATCCCCGATCGTGGGTTTTTCATATAATTTCCCGAAATAATATGCATTTCCCGCAAGCTGTACATCCAGCGCTCCGGCCATGGCAGCCTCTGTCTGAGCAGAGTTGGGGCTTGCATGATTTCTCCGGTCACGTTTGTAGATCTTTGCCGCGTTTTTTGTATCCATTCCTGTAAAAACAGTTCCTGCCACCATCAGCCATCCGGAGATCCTGGCAGGGATATAATTGGCCACATCATCCAGCTTTGCCGCAATACGGCCGAAATAAAGATATTTGTCATTTTTATATCCAAGCATGGAATCCATGGTATTGATACCCTTATACAAAAACATCAGCGGCACCCCGCCGATAGCCATATAAAGCATGGGGGCGATCACGCCGTCGGATGCATTTTCCGCAACGGTTTCCACAGCAGCCTTTGTCACGCCGGTTTCCGTAAGCTCTCTGGTATCACGGCCTACGATCATGGACACCGCATAGCGTGCCTCGTCCAGAGTTCCGTTTTTCAGCCGGTCATAAACCTTCATACTCTCATCTTTCAGGGAACGGGTGGCAAGAAGCTGATAGCACCAGAAAACCTCCAGCACAAATCCGGTCACCGGCAGATACCGGTAAAGATAATAAAGCACCAGAAGCGGCACCCCGCCGCTGAACAGACAGACAAGCACTACGATCAGAAAGCCTCCTGTCAGCTCACCGCCGTGATTTTTCGGAAAAATCTTCCGGATCATTTTTTCCAGCACTGCGATCAGATTGCCGATGACACAGATCGGATGATAAAGCCATCTGGGATCTCCGATCAGAAGATCCAGCACAAATCCTATGACCAGTGCAGGAAGACTATATTTCAGCATCTTTTTTCTGCCTCCGTTCTTTCTTATATTCCAGTGCGTTCTTCAGAAAGCGTGCCGGAACCCTGGGATTTCCGTAATAATAAAGATGCGGAAATCCTGCCATCAGCCTGCCCCGGTCATGGATACAATCCCATCCTCTTTTAGATGCCGGCTTTGCCGCATGAAAATCCTCTCCGCAATCTGTGGAATCAAAATAATGGAATTCATGAGCCGGGATCTCACCAAGTCCGGAATCCTGTTTTTCCGTAAGGGTGATATAGCCGAACCGATTCAGCTTCGGTGTGCGGTAAGCCTTTCCAGGGATCACCCCGCAGACTCTGCGCTGCTTTCCTTCCATATCCTCCATCTCCTGATGAAGATACATGAATCCGCCGCACTCTGCCAGACAGGGCATTCCGTCACGGATGGCTTCTCGGATCCGGGTGCACATTTCCTGATTTTCTTCCAGCGCCTCCCCGTTTAATTCCGGGTAACCGCCGCTTAAAAGAAGCCCGTCCAGATTCTCCGGAAGCTCTCTGTCATGAATGGGTGAAAAACGTACCAGCTCCGCTCCCATCTGCTCCAGAAGATTTAAATTATCCGCATAGAAAAAGCAGAAGGCTTCATCATCCGCCACACCGATCCGCACCTTTTCCTCTGTACGGTATCCGAAGGCAGTATCCTTCTGTATCAGCATTTCCGTCTCCGGTGCCGCAAGCTCCGGTGCTTCCCCTGCAAGCTCCAGGATCCCATCGATATCCAGGGTTTTCTCCAGTACCTCGGAAAGCTTCTGCAGACGGCTTTTCAGCTCCGGGATCTCCTCCGGAAGCACCAGCCCCAGATGACGGCTTTCGATCACACAGTCCTCCACCTTCGGAACATATCCCAGCACCTTTACGGAAAGCTCCTCTTCCAGAAGCTTCTTCATCCTGGGATACAGCATGGGAGACATCTGGTTAAAGATCACGCCGCAGATATGACTGTCCTTTTTGTATTCCAGAAAGCCCTTTACATAGGCAGCCAGGGAAACACTCATGCCACGGCTGTTTACGATCAGGATCACCGGTGTATCTGTGGTGGAGGCCAGATCATAGGCGCTGGCTCTGGAGGTGATCCCTCCTACACCATCATAATACCCCATGACTCCCTCCATCACTGCGATCTCACAGTCCGATGCGTTCTTTGCCAGAAGATACCGGGTTCTGTCTCCATCTGTAAAAAACGTATCCAGGTTTCGGGATCTTGTACCGATCACACGGCTGTGGAACATAGGATCTATGTAATCCGGGCCGCATTTAAAAGAAGCCACCTTAAGGCCACGGTTCACCAGCGCCTGAAGAAGCCCGCAGGTGATCAGGGTTTTTCCGCTTCCGCTGGCACCTGCCGCAAGAAGTATTCTCGGGATCTTCACCTAAATCTCCTCCCCTCTTCCGCTGCAGGAAATGATATAGATCGGATTCTCACCCATCATCATATGATACCTTCCGATAGATTTGGATCTTGCCGCAGACAGCTGTACGATATCCACATCCGTCAGGCTGAAATCTCGGATGGCATTCATGGCTTCCGTCACCGTCTCCAGGGTGATGCAGTTGATCACGATCCGTACTCCCGGATTTTTGTCCAGAAGAAGCCGGATGATCTCATTCATATTTCCGGAAGACCCGCCGATAAAGGCATGTGTTGGAACAGGCAGTTCCACCATTGCTTCCGGTGCAGTACCTGGCACGATCTCCAGATTATCTGTGGCAAATTTCCGCCTGTTCTCCTTCAGAAGAGCAAGGGCATCTTCCTTTTTCTCGATGGCATAGACCTGCCCCTTCCAGGCACGAAGCGCCATCTCAACGGAAACCGAGCCTGTGCCCGCTCCCACATCATAGCAGACAGAATTTTCCTGAAGACGAAGCTTGGACAGAGAAACCGTACGCACCTCTTCCTTTGTCATAGGCGCCTTCCCACGGAGAAATTCCTCATCACAGATCCCGTGAACTGCGGGCAAAGGTACTGCGTTTTCATTGCACGCAGTTACCACGCTTAACGCATCTCCCCGGTATTCTGTAAGCTCTGCCGCACTGGCATGAAAGATCTTTTCATTTTCGTAGGAAAGATTTTCGCCCACATAGAGGGTCACATCACCCATTCCATACGCAACCAGTCTGGAAGCCAGCCGGGCTACCCCATCCTCTGTTCCCAGAATGGAAAAAACCTTGGGGTTATGCCGGATCAGGGCAATCAGATTGCAGTCTCTTCCATGAGCACTGACGATCTTCGCATCATCCCAGGAAAGACCGATCTTCGCCATAAAATAAACAACGGAAGAAATACCGCAGATCACCTGGACATCGCCATCCAGAAGATCCATCAGCTTCCTTGCGCCGCTGTAGAAGCCCACATCGCCGGAAAGGGCAATGGCAACGGTACGGTACTGTGGATGTGTCTTGATATACTCCACGATCTTATCACTGCGGTACTCATGGAGAACCATCTGCCCCGGCCTCTGTACAGCATCTGTCATACGCTTTGCACCGATCAGAAGCTCCGCCTCATCAAAGGCCTTCTTTCCTTCCAGGGTCAGTGTTTTTTCCGCACCCATGCCGATGCCTACAAGAGAAACCCTCTGTGACAGGGTAAGGCCGAACAGCTTTGCCAGAAATACCCTTGCTTCCGGCAGGGACAGCCCCTCCTCCTGCAAAGGTCTTCCGATGATCACAGGTGTGACACCGCAGCGCTGACAGGCCTCCATCTTTTCCGGGAATCCACCTGCCAGACCGGTATCCTTGGTGACCAGATAGCTGCACTGAAACTGTCGAAGCATGGCTTCGTTGATCTCTGTGGAAAATGGCCCCTGCATACCGATGAGATGCTTTCCTTCGATCCCCAGCTCCGCACAGGAGCTGATCACGGAAGGGATGGACAGCACCCGGGCAAAAAGCCTCTCCTGGTAATCCGGGATCACTGTAAATTTAGACAGCTCCTTGCTTCCTGTGGTAAGAAAAATGTTCCCCTCTGTACCGGAAAGAAGCTCTGCCGCCTTCTCCGTGCTTTCCACATAGATGGCTTCCCTGTTCTTCTCCCCCTCCGGGCGAAGGACACGCTGATAGCGGATGCTTCCGTTCTCACAGGCAGTCCGGATATTTTTTGTCACCTCTGCTGCATAGGGATGAGTGGCGTCCAGAACGATCTCCGGCGCTTCCCTTCGGAAAAGCTCCTCCATATCTTCGGTTTTCAGCCTTCCGGCGCTGACATGGAGAAATTCATTTTCCTTCAGAAGGGAGCCGCCATATTCCGTGGCTGCACAGGCATAGACCGGAACATGATTTTCCGCAAGGAACTCACAGAGCGCATAGCCCTCGGTGGTCCCCGCAAAAACAATGGCTTTATACATTCTTATATCCCCTTGGTGTTACCATCTTGCCGTTTACATTCTTAGTCTGTGAATTTCCCACAAATACGGTAGTAAACATATCCACTTCTGTATCACGGAGTTCCTTCAGTGTCATAACCTGTGCAGTCTCGCCGTCACGTGCGATCTGGGCAACCGTGCCGCAGACAGTATCCGGGGACTTGTATTTCATCATCAGATCACAGGCCTTCTGAAGATAATCCTTACGTTTTCTGCTGGACGGATTGTAAAGGCATACCACAAAATCCGCCTGTGCTGCTGCCAGAAGCCTTGCCTCGATCTTCTCCCACGGAGTCAGAAGATCACTTAAGCTGATCAGGCAGAAGTCATGGATCAGCGGTGCACCCAGCACTGCGGCGCCGCCTGTGGCTGCTGTCACACCCGGGATAATGGTCAACTCCACATCCGGATAGTTTTCTCCCACCTCATACATCAGACCTGCCATACCGTAAACACCGGCGTCACCACTGCAGATCATGGAAACGGTTTTTCCTTTTTTTGCCTCGTCAAAAGCAAGTACACAGCGGTCTACCTCTTTTTTCATCGGTGTGGTCATGAACTCTTTGCCTGCAAAATACTCCTTTACAAGATCCACATACACCGTGTAACCGATGATCACATCACTTTCATTTAATGCACGGATCGCTCTTCCAGTCATCTGGTCATACGCACCCGGGCCAATTCCTACAACATAAATCTTACTCAAAACGTATCCTCCGATTTCCGGCTGCAAGGGCGGTGGTCACACCGTCCCGGCCTGTTTTTTTTCTGATCAGTGTACCCTGTCCGCAACCCAGAACCGCGCTTCTCTCACAGACATTCTCTACACCTGTTATCTTTTTTACAAATTGTGACGGGGTAAATTCACCCTGCACTGCCTTCAGCTCTTCCTCTGTAAAGGTCAGAAACGGAAGCTGCCAGGCTTCTGCCAGAGAAAGAAGTCCCACCTCTTCCTTCTTCAGATCGATACTGGCAATAGCGCTCAGTGCTTCTCTGTAAACATCCGATTCCTTCAGACATTCCTCTGCCGCCTTCCGGATGGAGGCTGCATCCTTTCCCCTGCGGCAGCCCATTCCCAGAACTGCAGCGGGCGGCACCACATGGACTGTATTTTTAAAGGGCAGGCAGCCTCTGTGGATCGTCACCGCAATACCTGTTTCCGGTGCCTCACCGGCTTTCTCACCCTTATCCGGATCCGCTGCAGCTGAGGGCCTTCCGTCTTTTCCGCAAAGCACCAGACCCTCCGGCAGCTCTCCATCCCATGGAAACTCACTGTAAAAGCCAACGCTCTCTCCTGCAAGAAGGGCCGCAGAAGCCTCCTTTGCAGCCTTCATATGAAAAATAGCACAGCCATTCTTTTTTGCAAAAACATCCACTGCAAAACGGCTGTGAAGATCTGTGGCTGTTGTCACAACCGGCACCGCCTTAAGATATCCGGCACAGCGAAGAGCCAGCTCATTGGCTCCGCCCAGATGTCCGGAAAGAAGAGCAATGACAAATTTTCCGCATTCATCGATCACCAGCACAGCCGGATCCGTCTTTTTTCCGGCAATGTAAGGTGCGATACTGCGCACTGCGATCCCGCAGGCACCAACAAAGATCACGCCCTCTTTTCCTGTCCGAAACTGTTCCCCTGCCCACTGGGAGGTGGAAACAGAGATCGGATCCGGAAGGTACCGGCTCTTTTTTGCAAGGGTGACACTCTCACCCTCTTTTTCCAGCGCCCTCTGAAGCCTTTCCCCTGTCTCCAGCCCTGTCATACTGAAGCAAATGATGGAAATGTTCATATTTTATTTCGTAGCCTCACGGAACTCTGTGGTAAAGCCCGGATCATACAGCTTGGATCTGTCATAGCTTGCAGCATTGACCGCATCGCCTACCAGCATAAGCGCTGTTTTTGTGATCTTGTTCTCTTTTGCTGTCTGCGCCAGAGTACCCACTGTACAGATAAACTTCTTCTCATCGGGCCAGGTTGCCTTGTAGACGATGGCAGCCGGTGTGTCCTCACGGTATCCGCCCTCCACCAGTCTGCGGCTCAGCTCCTCCAGCATACCTGTACTGAGGAAAATAACCATAGTCGCATTATGAGCGGCAAAGGACTGAATGCTCTCTTTTTCCGGCACCGGTGTCCTTCCTTCCATTCTTGTGATGATCACACTCTGGGAAATATCCGGAAGTGTATACTCCAGGTTCAGTGCAGATGCAGCTCCGCAGAAGGCACTGACACCCGGGCAGGAATCATAGGGGATTCCCTTTTCATCCAGGATATCCATCTGCTCACGGATCGCACCGTAGATACATGGATCGCCGGTGTGGAGACGAACGGTCATCTTACCCTCAGCCTCTGCTCTCTCCATAACAGAGATCACTTCCTCAAGGGTCATCTTTGCACTGTTATGGATGGTGCACACATCCTTGGAATACTCCAGAAGCTGGGGATTTACAAGAGATCCCGCATAGATGATCACATCTGCCTCTTCCAGATACTGTTTACCTCTTACTGTAATAAGATCCGGTGCTCCCGGACCTGCTCCTACAAAATGTACCATAATCTATTCCTCTCTTCTGTCTTTGTTTTCTTTGATAATGATCAGGGAATAATATCCTGCATCCTCAGGGATCTCCTCCACGGTCCGGTAGATCTTTTCATCCGGCATTCCGCAGTTTTCGATCATCATGGCCTCTGCCCCCTGGGAAAGAAGCTCCGCCTTCACATCCTTCATTTTCTTTCCGGCCTTCATAAGGACCTTGGTACCGGAAAGCTTCAGCGCATCCTCGATCTGATAGGAAGCCGGGATCACGTGAAGAGGCTCTGCCTTCTCCACAAGTCCGGTGTTCAGACGGGCGGAAACTGCACAGAAGGATGTGATGCCACAAACGATCTCCGTCTCATAGCCCTGAGCCACAAGTCTGTGATGGATATAGAGATATGTGGAATACACGGTAGGATCTCCCAGTGTGAGAAATACCACGTCTTTACCCTGGTCCAGGACAGCCTTGACTTTATCTGCTCCTGCATCGTGATAGCTCTTCAGCACCTCCGGATCCTTGGACATCGGAAAAGGAACTGCAAGAAGCTCCTTCTTTCCAAGCTCCGGATAAGCCCCCTCCACGATCTTAAACGCTACCGTATCCTCCGGAACCTGTCCCGGAAGTGCGATCACCTCTGCCTCCTTTACAAGACGAAGTGCTTTTAAGGTAAGAAGCTCCGGATCTCCCGGTCCTACACCTACACCATATAATTTACCTGCCATATTTCTTTCCTCCTAACTATATTTTCCAGACAGGATAAAACCTGTCTGTTATTTATACCAAATTTTGTCCTGAAATTAAAAAAATTCCATCCGGACCGGGGTTTCCTGTCATGAAATATCATCCACCCCGACTGCCTGCTCCTGTATCTTATGGATCAGCTCCTCTGCATCCCGGGTCTGCCCCAGCAGTCCGTATACATTGGAAAACACCACAGCACCCAGAAGGATCTGCTCATAGGATCTGTGGTCCAGATAAAACTGGATCTTCTCCATGACCACAGCCATAGTCTCTTTCAGGATACCATAGCTGTCAAGAACAGCCAGCGCCTCATCGGTAGTCCCCGCCTCCAGGATCTCTCTGGCACATTCCAGAGAGCCCCCTGCACGGATGGCACTTGCACAGAGAACCTCCATCCTTCCATCAGCACAGTGGGAATGGGTATTCATGATCCCGGCGGCAACCTTTACAAACTTACCGATATGAGCCACAAAAAGAATGCCCTTTACACCCATATCAATGGCCATGTCAATGGTCTCTCCTACATAATTGCTGCACTTGATATTGTTCTCAAAGGGAATGGACATATGCTCCCTGAGATAATCCGCACCGTAATTCCCCGGTGTCACCAGGATATAGTTTTCTCCCTGGCAGAAATGCTGCTTCATCTCCACATGGATGCTTTCGATCAGAGCCTTCTCACTCATAGGCTCTACGATCCCGCTGGTTCCAAGTATGGAGATCCCGCCAAGAATGCCAAGACGGGGATTAAAGGTTTTCTTCGCGATCTCTTCCCCCTGAGGGACGGATACGGTAAGCTTCAGACCGCCCTCGTAGTCATATTCCTGGGCCGCCTCTTCGGCTTCCCGCAGGATCATGGCTCTGGGAACCGGATTGATCGCCGCCTCGCCCACGTTCTGGGAAAGTCCCGGCTTGGTGACACGCCCCACACCGACCCCTCCGTCCAGGATGATCTGAGGCCGGGATCTCTCTGTTTTCTGCTGCTGCCCGGCCTGTTCTGCCGCTGAAACAGAAAACTTCTCCGCTTTTACATAGACCAGGATCCCGTTGGTGGTATCCGGATCATCACCCGCATCCTTCTGTACCGCACAGGAGACATACGTTTCGCCCCGGGTAATATCGTGAAGCTGTAATGTGAGGGTGATCCCCTTTGGGGTATCAAGCTCTACCTCAGAAAGAGTCTCTCCCGAGAGCAGCATCCGGACTGCACCCCTGGCTGCCCCGGCTGCACAGGAGCCTGTTGTGTAGCCATAACGGAGGCGCTTGTTGTTTTTTATGACATACTGGTCTTCCAGTCCATTCTTCATATATACGATGCCCTCCTTTTCAGATTACCTTGTGCTCCAGCCATTTGCGGCTGTGGAAACGCCAGGTAAAAATGATTCCACGAACAGTCCAGTCTGCAAACATTCCGATCCAGACACCCATAGGCCCGAAGCCCAGGACACGGATCAGGAAAACACAGAGACAGAACCTGCATGCCCACATGGTACAGCAGGAGGTGATCATGGAAAACTTCACATCACCGGCTGCACGAAGACCATACCCTGGCACGAACGCCATTGTCCATACCACAGGCTTTACGATGGTGATCCATGTGATCATGTGGATGCACATTTCTGCACTGGTACTCTCCATTCCGCCAAGGATCGTCACCGGTCTGACCAAAACATACACGATCAGACAGCTTACGATAATAACTGCCTCTGCAATGACGCAGAGTTTTTTTATGTAATAGACCGCCTCATCCTTGCGGCCGGCACCAAGACACTGGCCTACGATGGTCATCAGGCCCACACCTACTCCGATGGCCGCGATACCATTCAGGTTCTCAAGGATATTGGTCATTGCCTGCGCTGCGATGGCTGCTGTTCCCAGTGTGGAAACCGTAGACTGGATGGCAAGCTTTCCAAGCTGAAACATACTGTTCTCAATTCCCGAAGGGATCCCAAGTCCCAGGATACGTCCGATCATATTCCAGTCCGGACGGATCTTCAGGTAATCCCTCACAACGACAGGCTGACGATCCTTACGCAGCTGCCAGAGAACAACCACTGCACAGAAAATACGGGAAACCAGTGTGGAGATCGCCGCTCCTGCAACACCAAGGTGGAAAACCCAGATCAGAACCGCATTTCCGCCAATGTTCATGATATTGGAGATCATAGAGATGGTCATAGGCCCCTTGGTATTCTCCTGGGCACGAAAAATCGAAGCCGCAGAATCATAAGCCGCAATAAAGGGGAATGACAGTGCCGTGAAAAAGAAATAAATTTCCGATGCACGCATAACATCCGCATCCACCGCACCAAAGATCAGCCTCAAAAGCGGCTTCTGAAAGATCAGACAGACTGCAGACACCACTACAGAGATCGCTGTGATGATAAAAAGCACCTGCCTGGCAGACATATTCGCCTTCTCATAATTCCTCTGTCCGATATACTGGGCGCAGACAATGGCGCCTCCCGCTGCCAGCGCCGAAAAAGCCTGGATCAGAAGCACATTGATGGAATCCACCAGCGATACCGCCGAAAGAGCCGCAGATCCCACATTGCTGACCATCATGGTATCTGCGGTTCCCATTATCGAATTCAAAATCTGTTCCAGCACTACCGGCACCAGAAGATTACGGATCATCCGGTTGGTAAACATATGCTGCTGTTCCATTGTTACATCCTCCGCCTCACTTATTTATGACCTGACAAAGCAGAAAAAAACGTCTGTATTTTATCAATCACACTTTCTCTGACATTATACCCTTTTCCCGCTCTTTTTCCAATATATTTTCTGTGTTTTTTGTACAAACTGCAAAATGCCGCAGGCGTGAAACCTGCGGCAGTCTTTCTTTTGTCTTTTTTACAGTGTTGGAGCATTCCTCCAACACTTCATCGCTCTGTACCTCCGCTGCCGTTCAGCTCCAACACTGATCTTATCTGTCGGTGCTGTACCCGGAAAATACACACCCTTTTTGTACGGAAGATATGAAGTAACAGAGGACCTGGACAGGCCAAGAGCATTTGCAGTTGAAAGGACAGCAGCTTTATGATCCTGTGTTTTTCTGAAATCATCAAAGGTCACCTGCACCTTCTCCGCCATATCCGATACATACACACCGGCCGTGATAAGCAGCTTCCGAACCTTGATTGGATTCAGCCCCAGCTCATCTGCAATAGCCTGCAAAGACATCCCCTCTTCATAAAGCACAACAGACGAATCCATCAGCTCCTTAAGGATCTTCCCGGCATCATACTCCGGCTTAGATTTCCTGCGGCCACCTCCGGGCCTTCTTGGTTTATACGCTCTTTTCTCACCCATAGATTACAAAACCAGCTCATACATTTTGAAGGTCATCTCGCCGTCATCTGCCAGTACATACAGTTCCTCCTTACCAATACTGTTATGCAGCATTTCATCAGAAGGATGGATACCTTTCTTCCAATGTGGAAACGATGGATCACCCTGCTCCTGATCGATCAGCTCCCAATACAGAGATTTTATGTTGTCAAAATCATCTTTTACTGCCTTACGAAATATCATTTGTTCCAATCCCCTTACTCATGCAGCTCCAGCGGCAGTCCGTCCGGGTCATGAAAAAACGTCATCTTCTTGCCGGTAAAATCATCTACACGGATCGGCTCACATTCGATCCCGACCTCCGCCAGCTCTTTCACCGTCTGCTCCACGCTCTCCACACAGAAAGCTAGATGACGCAGACCACAAGCCTCCGGACAGCTCACCCGCTTCGGTGGATTTGGTTCTGCAAAAATCTCCAGCTCCGTGTGCTCATCCACACGCAGATCCAGTTTCCAGTCCCTGCGCTCCGCACGGTAGTTTTCTCTGATAACGGAGAAGCCAAGCTTGTTTACGTAGAAATCCTTTGCGGATTCGTAGTTGGATACGATGATTGCGATGTGGTGTATTTTTGATAGATTCATTTTTGATAGATTCATTTTTGGGTGCTCCTTTTTAGTTTGTCTTATTTTCGTTATAAACTATATAGCAGTTTTTAAAATATACCGTGTGTGCTTTAGCTCTGAAGGAGCATATGTTTCACACACGGCATTATTTTTATTTCAGTCTTTCACTCGCATTTTAGTATATCACAAATCTACAAATAAACCAGCCTTATACACGTATTTTTTATTCCACAGTAACACTCTTTGCAAGATTTCTCGGCTTATCGACATCCAGCCCCTTAGCAACAGAAACATAATAACCCAGAAGCTGCAGAGGAATCACTGCCAGACTGCCCACAAAATGCTCATCTACCTTCGGTACATACACAGTGAAGTTCACCTGATCCTCAATCTCGTATTTGCCATATGTAGTCAGCCCCATCAGGTAAGATCCGCGGCTCTTGCACTCTAACATATTGCTTACAGTCTTCTCATAAAGTCCGCTCTGAGTCAATACACCAATGACCAACGTTCCCTGCTCGATCAGACTGATCGTGCCATGTTTCAGCTCACCTGCTGCATATGCTTCAGAATGGATATAGCTGATTTCCTTCAACTTCAAACTGCCCTCCAGGCAAACCGCATAGTCAATACCACGGCCCACAAAGAATACATCATGGGCATTGGCATACTTAGCAGCAAACCACTGGATACGTTCTTTATCTTCCAGGACCTTCTGCAGCTTCTCCGGAATGGTCTGCAGCTCAGAAATATAGTAACCATACTGCTCGTCTGTGATCTTTCCTCTGACTTTTGCAAACTGAACAGCCAGGCAGTACATAGCCACAAGCTGTGCGCTGTATGCCTTAGTCGTAGCAACAGAGATCTCCGGACCAGCAAGTGTGTAGAACACCTTATCTGCTTCACGGGCAATACTGCTGCCAACCACATTGACGATCGCCATCGTGGCGATACCCTTTTCCTTTGCAAGCCGCAATGCTGCCAGTGTATCTGCTGTTTCACCAGACTGGCTGACAACGATCACCAGGGCTTTCTGATTAACTGGCATTTTACGATATCGGAACTCTGACGCAAGCTCCACACGTACCGGGATATCTGCCATATCCTCCAGTACATATTGAGCAGCCATACCAACATGCCATGCAGAACCGCAGGCAACAATATAGATCTGCTCAAAATTCTTAATCTCATCCTCATTGATCTCCACACTGGACAGGTCGATCGCACCATTCCTGATCACGGAATTAAGGGTATCCTGGACAGCCTTCGGTTGCTCGTGGATCTCTTTCATCATGAAATGCTCAAAGCCGCCCTTTTCAGCAGCCTCCGCATCCCACTTGATTTCTGTAGTCTGCTTCTCGATCTCGTCACCGTTCAGATCATAAAAATGAGCTTCGCCCGGTGTCAGCTTTGCAAACTCAAGATTCCCGATATAATATACATTTCTCGTATATTTCAGGATTGCCGGGACATCGGAAGCCACATAAGTCTCGCCATCTGCAATACCAATGATCATTGGACTATCCTTACGTGCCACCCAGATCTCGCCCGGATAGTCACGAAACATCAGCTCAAGAGCATAAGAACCTCGAACACGGACCATTGTCTTCGCAATGGCATCAATGGGACCAAGGTTGTACTTTTTATAATAGTAATCAACCAGCTTAACAACCACCTCTGTATCGGTCTGACTATAAAAAGTGTAGCCGTGCTTCAGCAGCTTCTCTTTCAATTCTGTGTAATTCTCAATGATGCCGTTATGTACACCAACGACCTCAGACTCCACAGCACCGGAACCGGATTTACTGCAGTTACCAGAAACATGAGGATGCGCATTGATCTGGCTGGGCTCACCATGTGTAGCCCAGCGGGTATGTCCAATACCACAGGCTCCTTTTAACGCTTTGCCTGCATCTGTTTTCTCGACCAGATTCGTCAGGCGGCCCTTTGCCTTCACGACCTCTGCCAGAGCCTCTCCATCACGGACAGCCAGTCCAGCTGAGTCATATCCTCTATATTCCAGTTTCGACAGGCCATCCAGCAGGATTGGTGCTGCCGGCCGTTTTCCTGTAAAACCAACGATTCCACACATAGGTTTATCCCTCCCGTTATTTAAATCTCTCGTCTATTATACTTCCCTATTATGCAAAACGGCTCTGGATGATTGCCCAGAGTCGTCATTGACTTTATGCTTTATATCCCTTTTCGCAAATTACGTTGACCACTTCATCAACATACTTCTGGCAGGTATCATGGTCAGGTGCTTCAACCATAACACGCACGCCCGGCTCCGTTCCGGACTCACGGACAAGAATACGGCCAGTATCACCCAGTGCTTCTGCAACCCTGGACACCGCTTCCTGTACAGCAGGATCATTCTGTGCAGCCTTCTTATCGGTCACACGGATATTTTCCAACACCTGTGGATAGATCTTCATCGGTGCTGTCAGTTCACTCATCGGCTTCTTCTTTGTCAGCATGACTTCCATCATCTTCAGACTGGTCAGGATACCATCGCCGGTGCTGGCATACTTGGAGAAAATAATATGCCCGCTCTGCTCACCACCGATACGGCAGTCATTCTTCACCATATACTCGTAAACATACTTATCACCGACGGCAGTCTTGGCATAACCAATACCCTGCTCATCAAACGCCTTATACAAACCAAAGTTTGACATGACCGTAGTAACAACTGTATTATTCAGCAACTTACCACGTTCTTTCATATAGCAACCGTAAATATACAGGATATGATCACCGGTGATGACATTCCCCTTCTCATCCACGCACAGGCAACGATCTGCATCACCATCGTAGGCAAATCCAACTTATCATAGTACGATTCTATTTACAAACTGTTCCTCATAGTTCCATTTATTTTTTTAATAACAGCATAATAAACGCTCTCTCTTTAATAACCAAAAATACCACACAAATTAATGCAATTATCCATCTCATTAACCATACATTTACAAATATATAAAACAATGCTACAATTATCAGGATTAATATCAAATGTAAAAGAACATCTTTAAAAGGCAATACAGTTTTATTCAACCTTCTTGAGTATATATAATGTAATATTAATGAAAGTCCATAAGATATTAGTGTTGAATAAGCAGCACCTGTATATCCCCATTTTAATATAAAAAAGTAGTTCATAACTATGTTACTTACAGCAGCTATTGTAGTATTAACTGAAATAAAAACCGTTTTCTTATAAAAATGTTCAATATAAACATATAATGTGTAAATGAAAATAAGATAATTAGACAATACAATTGGCGGAATTATAACAATTCCCTGCCAATATTCTCTTGTTGACAGTAATTTAACAACTTCTGGTCCCACTAATATTACTCCTATCATAGCAATCGTCATTAATTCTATGTATTTAAGAAAATACTCATTAATCGCCTTGCTATCACCTTTCTTCATATTATCCATAAAAAATGGAACCCAGATTCCATCAAAAGCAGTTGTAATTACTGTAGCAATCATACTAAAATTATATATGAGTCCATATATACCAGTTTCTCTCGAATCTTTAAGCCAAGTAATCATAGTTCTATCTGACTGTGATAAAATATTTAATGCTATGCCATGAAGAACCAATGGCAAAGATAATTTCAATGCATAAGTTAAATAATTGGAATTAATTGTAATCTTTCCTTTAGGTAAAAAATATAATGCTACACCAATTCCAATTCCAAATGTTATCATTGCTGTTGGGACTATACGTCCCAAATAAAGATTACTTCTCAGAACATATCTAATGACAACTACTGCTACAATAGTAGAAATCAAATTTGGTATGATCATAATAGCTGTTCTAAACTTATATCTTACTTGCATTAGCAAAAATTGGGATACCTCCTCAATTAATGCACTACCCAAAGATTGCAATAGACATAGAACAATTATTCCAATATTCACTGATACAGGAAGAATATAAGCAATTACACATACAAATGCTAATATGCAACAACCATAACTGAATGTAAATAACAAAATAGTTGATAAAAAATCATTAACCTTCTTTTCATAATCAACAAAAGATAACCTTATTCCCATATAAAGTGCAAGACTTATAAACATAGATATTATACTAACCCAAGAATTATATGTTGTTACAATTCCGTAATCAGATAGTGTTAATATTCTAGTAAAAATCGGAACTGTAATAAATCCTATTCCTTTATTAAACAAGGACCCTATCAAATAAAAAGTACTTGCTTTTTTTAAGCTCACATTATCGTTCATTATGAATCCTCACCATATTTTGTAATAATTTCTTTTGCAAATGTTGCTGGATCATCCTTATATTGGTAAAAATCTATTAATTGTTCTGGTGATAACTCAAACCATCTTGATTTTTCAAGCAGGCTCATTGTCTTTTTATCAAATCTATTTTTTATAATTTTGGCTGGCACACCAGCAACTATACTATAAGGAGGAACATCTTTTGTAACAACTGATCCAGCACCTATAACCGCTCCATTCCCAATCGAAGAACAACTACACGTAATAATAGTTCTTGCTCCAATCCAAACATCATGACCTATAGTTAGTCCAAATCTATCTACATCTTCAACATCAAAACCAAACAATTTGTTATAAAAGTATGGTGACATTGAAAATCGGTTATAAGGGTGATTTGCACCATAATAATTAACATCAGATGCAAATGAACAATATTGTCCCACGTTAACAAAAGATCCACCTATATTAAAATCGCTAGAAAAAACCGAACCGTAAGTATATTTTCCAACGTTAACTTTATATTTTTCGCTAACATAACTGCGTAAAGTCAATGATAGTTTTTCTCCACCTTCTTTATTTATAATTACTTTTTTTAAATATTTTCCTATTATAGGCAAATCAAAATAATGCTCACCAGACATTCTATATTCTCCCCTGTAAAATCCTCTTAACAGTGCCTTTAAAAATTCTAAATCCGTCTCTAAGACTCTTATACTTAGCCAACAAGAACATTTTTGAAAATGCATATTTGGGTGATTTTCTAAAAAACATTCTCATAGCAATTGTCTTACATAGAATTGTACATCTCCTATTAAAATGGTTTGGTTGTGCATATTTTAGTTTATCAATATTTTCTTTCTGAATGCAAATGTTCTTCTCTTTAGCAATTAAATTTAGCAATTCATTTCCTTTATTAGTCCATGTAAATATACAATTTACACCATCTGCTTCTTCAAAAGATGGATTATTATTTTCATCTAATTTCCAATAGTCCCCACATGAAATATCTGCGGCTTCACCAATACTGTCAACACAAAATTTACAACTTCTTCTAATTACCCTTCCCAATATTGACATCCACGCAGTGTTATAATCCATACTATATTCTTGACCATCATTTCTAACAGCAGTTACCCTTCCTGGCCACCCATTTCCACGATATATCATACTTTTACATTCATCTTTAGGGCAATGCAATGCATCTAACATTTTTTCATTAGCCAATCTACTCGGCGTACCTGCACAAAAGAAAGAAAAGTAATATATTACCGATTTTTTTATCGTAGAATTCATCTCAGCATAATTTCTAAGTGCAGCAACATCGCAAGGTTTTCCTACAAAAGCATACTTCTTATTCTCATTAACAATATTGTTAATATCTATCAATGGTGAAGATACTGCATATCGTGAACCAGCACAATTTAAAACTTCATCTTCTGTACGATTTACTACCGTAACAGTTTCTATGGGATTAATTTCATCATATTTAGTTTGAATAATTGCATCAACAAGATTTAACTTCAAAAGCGCAACACAGATTTCAGTCAATATTCCTCCACTTGATGCTTTCAATCTGACATTTTTATTATTTGAATAGCCAGAATAATAATCAACATAACTTCCCCATGGATTATTATATTTCCGTAAATTCAAATAATATTTTCCCATAGGGCAAACTCTGTCGCAAAACTTATCCATATCCTTTGAACTATTTTCTGGATAAGGAAATCCGTCTTCACGATATTTTAGTTTTGTATAACCAGTACTTTGGCATAATCCGCATCCAGTACAATAATGTTGAAAATATGAATTCATTATATCATTCCATTTCTAAGATTTTTGTTAATTCTGTTTCAAAAAACAATAAACTATTTTCTATAATGCTATTGCTCTTTAATAATTGTTTTTTAATAATATCTCTTTGATTAAACCAATTTATAATATGATTCTCGGCTTCTTCTATTGTTTCTTCATTTCCATGTACAACATAAGGATAATTCATTGATCCAAATAACCCTTCAAATTTTCTACTATAAGAAACCGCTACCGTTGGTACCCCACTAGAAAAAGATGCAATCGTAGCATGCATTCTTGAACCAATGAAAAAGTCCATTTTTGATATAAAACTCTTAGCATCAATGGGCGAAGAAAAAGCAGGTGCAATTTTAACAAAAGTATTATTTTCGCTAATTGTTTTCAAATATCTATAATCATCATCTCTAGCTGATTCAGCGTTATCAATAACATGAGGAATCAAATATACTTCTGCATTAACTTTATCAGTAAAATAAGTTAAAATATCATAAATAAATTGTCTATAATCAAAAGACAATCCAAATTGATTTTTCCTTTCAAATCCACCTTTCCAAAGTAATCCCGATACATTTATCCCAATTTTTATATTATTAGAATCAATTGTATATTTCTCTTCATTATAAGGCAAAGCAAATGCCATATCTGTAGTCAATTGTAAATGTGTACTCTTTATTCCTAACGCTCGAATATATTCCATAGATTTTTTATCACGGCAAAATATATAATCTGCATGATTCAATATATGTATACTACGATCCCTGCATTTTTTATCTTCAAAAGGGCCATAAGTCTGTGGTAATAAAATATATTTTCTACCAAATATTTCTGCTAAAAACTTAAATCTAATATTTGACAAACATTGATCTATAGAATAAATATCTGAAAAACTATCTCCCAAAGTGACATCAAAAATAAAATCACATTTTCTCATAGCTTTAATCATTTGAAAAGAAAAATCTTTAATTTTTAATGGAACTTTTTCAAAGCAAATATCATCAAAATATTCCGGAAACAGTCCCAATTCATCGTTAGTAAACACATAAAATTCAACTTTATCAGGATAATTTTTTTTAATTAAACTAACAAAAGAATAACCTAAGGCTTCACACCCTTTATTTGGCGAATCAAATTCAAATCCAAGTAATCCAATCTTCATAAATTCACCCTCTTCCCTCTTTTCAATCAGAAAATGTTGTTTTCCAATTTCTATCCCAGACAAGCATATCTATATTACTTTATAAAAATAATGCATTATAAATTGCTTGCAAGTATTTATATTCGTTTTTTTCATCCGGTTCCAAATACCCGCCTTCTCCCCACTCATTCCATGCAAACATAAAAAGATAATCATTCAAGTATTCTTTGTCAATATGTTTCATTTGCATTCTCAAATATTTCTCAAATTTATCAGGTGTAGCTCCTTCAAAACAAGTTCCTCTGGATCCATGTCGTGGCGTATTATCCCAATCTACAAAACCACCAGCAATACTTTTATTTGATTCTGGGTGTACTGAAATTATTTCATTCCACATATCATCATAACTAAAAATTATTGGTTTTCGATTTTTCTTCTTAATATGAATATCAATATTCAATTTTTCTAGAAAAATATTTTTAACAAATTTCTTTAACTTAAATGTCAACTTATCCGCATTTTTATAATGACATTTATCATAGTCAGGTTGATATTCAATGTGGTAATCTAAGTAATTATATGCTTGGTAATTATCTTCAGGCTTTTCAAATCTCTGTGAAGCAATTTTTAATCCGGAAAAGCCATTCTTTACAGCCAAATCCTTCCAATAATCCAACATTTCTACAATACATTCACACAAATATGGTCTATAAATTACTAAAAGAGGTTTGTTTTCCTCCTTGATATATCTATCATCTTTGAAAAATGGTAGTAAAAAATTAAAATGTCTTTCCCACTCCTCTTTATCCCCATATTTCTGCTCCATAATTACTGACCTATCTGAACTTGACCATGCATTGGTCCACGATTCATTAGCCCAGCAAAAGCAAAAATTAATATCTATATCTTTATTATATAAAAAGTTATAAAGAGGTTTCTCTAAAATTGGTTTTTCATAAAACCAGTAATGATAAAAACAGAATCCATACACACCATATTTTTTAGCTAATTCAGCTTGCCATATAAGCACATTTTCATCTGATAAATCATAATAATTATTATTTAAAGGAACCCTAGGCTGGCAATGTCCTTCAAATAATGGTTTTGCTTTTTTAACATTTACCCATTCTGTAAATCCCTTTCCCCAAAAGGTATCGTTTTCTGGGATTTGGTGGAATTGAGGCAAATAATAAGCTATAATTTTACAATCTTTATTTTCCATATCATACAAGCTCCTTATATATTTTTTTATAAGTCAATTATTCCCTTAATTTAAAGTCAACTTTACATTTGCTGTGTAGTAATTCTCTCCCCCCATATCATATTTATACTTCTCATCTCCACGGCATAGATTAAATATCTTAATATCAGTATTACCCATCATATATTTTATGGCTTCATTTACAAGAATCATTCCTGGTGAGAAAAAAGCAAATTTATCATTTATTGCCAGTCTAGGAATCTCATATTCACTCCAATCGCTATTTAATGTACCCTGCATAAAAGCAGCCAACTCATCATCAATTCTAATTTCCATCATTATAGAATGATCATTTCTTAAAGAATTGGTGATATAATTAAATTTAGATAAATACAATTGATGTAATTTTTTTCCACCTTTATATTTTAAGGATTGTCGTACCAAATATAAGTCAAGAAATTCATCTAATTTTGTGCAAAAGTTATTCTCACATATAGTATTTGAATCATAAAATTTAAATTCGATTTTCTTATTCTCACGTTTTAGTCTATTATAAGCTGTCCTGACATTCTGCTTTGCATGTTTTCCTAATGATTTCCAATAATCATCATAAGAATCATAATTTCCAATATTAATTCTTGTATTCTTAACTTCATTTATTTCTACTACATTTACAAGTTTTTTAATAGTTGTGAAGGAATAACTGTCAACTTCCCAAAATTTCCAAATAATATTTTTAATCTTGCTTCTTTTTAATTCAGCAAAAACTAATTTTATCCCATCTTCAAAAACGTTTTCATTACTCCAAATTATGTCACAATAATCATACCCCGCTCTTGACCCCAAAAGTATAACAGTATCTTTATTGTATTTTCTAAATCCAGCTATAAGAATAGGTTTATCTTGTTCAAATACTACATAATAACTAACTGACGAACGCCACCTAAGTTTATAATATAAAGTATCTGTTTGCTTTAAAAAGCTTAATGATTGAAACGCATGCTTTTTCGGTAAACTATTATACAATTCATCATATATTTCTTCTATTTTTTTTATACTATTATATTTCTTAATAATCATATAAAAGTATTCCTTTCCTGTTCTATTTTTCTTGTGCAACTCTTCCATTATAAATAATTGTAAACATTACAAATATATAAAATACATATTTATCGGAAGATTGATTCACTGCAAACAATTGCAAATAATAAAAAATTAATGTTACAAATGCAATCTTATTGAAACTAATTTTTTTTTCAAAAAATAGCTTTGAGCTATATTTTTTAATGTTCAATCCTAAAACTGAAAGAAACGATAATACTTCAGTCATCATTCCAAAAATTCCAAACTGATATAATGTATTCAAATATTCAACTTCAATACTATCTTTCGTTTGTATCCAAGAATAAAATCCATTACTTTGAGTAAAAGAATATGAAAAATCCGCATACAATCCATGACCAAATAGCCAATGCCCTGCCATTTTTTCAGATACCCATCCGTACAAATCAAATCTATTACCAACACCCATCAAATTATCATTTCCAAATGCTGATGAAATGGATGATGCAACTTTACTATCAAATAATGCTGCAATCATTAAGAATCCATATTTTATAGTTTTACCTAATGCCGGTATAAACAACGTAACAATAAAGAGTATTGGAATGATAAAAATAATCGTTTTAAAAATCATTTTAAACAGTTTTCTTGCACCCATCATGTATAAAATCAAAAATTGCGACGCAATAGTACATATTATAATTGATCTAGATAGCGTTAATAGCAAATTTATACATAACAATGAATATATTGTTATAATGAAAAACTTTTCTGTTTTTTTATTTACAAACTGCCACATGTACATACATATAGACATCATAAACATAACATATACACCATGCGCAATTGTATGCTGAGAAAAACCTAATATTCTCAGCAATCCAAATCGCAACGGGTTATAAATCAATTCATAATCGGTATTTAGAAATGAGAAAACATTCACCCTTGTAATTTCTTCAAAAATACCCAATATTGACACTAAAGAAGCTCCAATTAAAATTGTCTTCAAAGCAATAAGAAAATCGTTATGATTTTTAATCAAATTATATAGACAAATAAAAGAAACTATAGTTAATAAAAGAAAATAAAAACCTTCAAGGAAAAATCCAGAACTAATATCTTGAATACTTCTCCCAATAATCCAAATTAAAAAACATACTGATGTCCAAATGTTCTTCGAAGGTAAACTTACATTTCTTCCAATGTAAAATAAAGAAACAGCAACAAATATTAAACACAAAAGATTTCGTAAATTTATTGAAGCTATTTTAGCGTATACCGGAAGAATTGGATAAAATAAGCAAAAGAAAATAATTATATCTATTCTTGATATTTTTTTAGTTTTCATAACACCATATCCTTACATATCATCATTATTTATTCTCCATTTTTCTTTTATAAAACAATACTGCTGATTTTAATCCCTTCGCTTTGCATAATCTTTTAAATAAATATACGTGTGAATTAACTCTAAAAAGCTTTAAAAAAATACAATTGAATAAATTTTTAAAATTATGAACCACGTTATTCTCTTTGCTGATCGTCACCTGATCATAAATCGGTTCACTATCACATGAAGCTCGTAAAATGATCGGTTTTTTCAACGATAAAATTTTTATCTGATTTTTATTTATAATATCGGCTTTTCCCTGCACAATTTTAAGGTTTACAGAATCCTCAACTTTAAATCTATACAAATCTACCGTCAACACCCGATTTTTAGATGGTATATAATAATGATTCGTAAAATTATCATCTATAAGTATTTTGATATAAGGCTTGATGATTGAATTATTCATTTGTTTTTCTGCAAAACCTTCTATTCTAGAAATCTTACATTTGTTTTTAGAACTAAAGTGAAATCTCATCCAAACTATATCATTTTGACGAGGTATATTTATATTAAATGGTGAACCGTATTTTGAGATAAAATCAAAAGATCTTGAAAATCCATTATTTAATGTAAGATTAATTCTCCCTCTCTCACATTCAGACCCTATAAATCCATATATAACTATCTGTTCAATAGATTTTTTCGGGCATTTTATTAACAATTCATCGTTATTATTAAACACTAGAGAATCATCAATAAATTCAAGCGTATTGCTTGAAAAATTTTTTGCTTTATATAAACAAAAATTACTCAATGACTTAACTTCTCTTCCATTTAAATAATACTCTGAATTACTTAAAACACTATCCGTTCTTCTTTCCCAGTATACTTCATCGCCTCTCCACACTCTGCCAATACGAAACGCTGCAAACTGTGATTTATGACATGCCAATGCCTTAAACAAACGTTGTTTATATACGAAGTCATTCCAATTATTAAAAGGAGAATTTGGAATTCTAATTCTTTTATTCCATTGAAAAATAGATTTATTAATAATGTTAAAATCAGACGATACACTATCACAATCCGGCACCATAGTTGAATTAATGTTGCTATTTTTCAAAAGATCTTTTGCAAAATATCCAAGTGAATATGCAAAACTCTTCCATAATAATGGTCTATATGTATTATTAATGTCCTCTCTTATTATTCTATCTAATGCCATATCTATTCCATAAGATACAGTCATGTGATCTGGATGTTTATCATAATCATTACAGATTATTATATCCGGATAAAGAAATTTTATAATTTCTTCTAAATCACTAATAACATTTTCACCAATGTACTCATGATGAATACCTTTAGTCTGAAAACAAAATTCCTTAAAATTATTACAACAATATGTTTCTAGCTTTCCTGCTTTAGACCTATAAGGTTTATCCGTTGTCTCTATCAACGATGTATTCTCTCCAAATTGGGTATCTGGATAGCCTAAAAAAAACACATCATCCTCATTCAAACCCAATGTTCTAATTGCATGTATAGCTTCTTTTGCTCTAATTTCAGCTGGTATTGAATAATCACCATTCGTTAAATAAGCTACCTTAATATCATTACCATTTAATTTTAAAAGGTCAATTATGTTTCCTGCTATTATTGTTTCGTCGTCTTCATGTGGTACTATTATTAATACTTTATTTTTTGCGCTTCTCTCACTGAATAAACTATTCGAAGCATTTTTATTATATTTCATTAAATCTTCCATTCCTGAATTAAATCTTAAATACATTTCAGATTTCAAAAGAACTTTTTTGTGGCAATAACTTGTTTAATTCTCCATTTATTAGCTTTTTATTTTCTTTGAAGCTGGACTCATCTATTTTATCAGAATCATTAATACATAACATTTTGTACTTTGATTTCCATAAAATCTTCTTAATCAAATCTATTTCACTTGCATCACACATGGTTCCAAAATATTTGCTTCTAGGTTCAAAATTGCCAGTTGCTAATTGCCATGATCTTGAAAGCCAATCATTTATATCTTCTTTAGTTCTAAATTTGTGCATACAAGTTTTATCATACTCAGCATATTCTTTTTCCCATAATTCTTCTACAACTGACTTTAAGTGAGATATAGGTATATGTGGTACAAAAAAACCTAAAATAGTTTTGAATCTCATGAAAATTAAAGTTCGTATAGCATAACTACCATACATCTTAAAATTCAACCATTTTTTCTTATTTCGTTTGATATCATTAATAGAAAAATAATCATTTATTATTTCCATATTATTTAACTCTATATTCATAATCATGTCTCTATTAATAGGTTGTGGACTAATACATGCCATATCTTTAGGTTTTCCATTATAGAAAAAATCTTCTAGTTTAGTAGGTTTTATTACAAATGTATCATCATTAAAATTTATATATTGTTCCGATAAACCAGGAATTCTAAACATATTTAAATCTAAAACATTAGAATTAAATGTTGGCAAGTATTTTTCTGGAATATAATCCTGATGATTTACGATTACTAATTTCTCATTATCTATATTTAACCACTTCGGAAGATGTCCCCACGTTACAAAATATATTTTGTGAACCCAAGGCATAAATTGTTCAATACCACGAAAAATATATACTAAATTATCCCAATCTCTGTATCTTACATTATTAGACTTTTTCGTATACATTTTTTTTCAGCCAACCAATTAGGATCACTTCCATCCACCCAAGTTATTACAATATCAACATTGTTATTCATTCACTACACCTCTTCTAGTTAATTTAACGAAGTTCTATAAAGAATTTTTTATTTCAAAAATTATATTCCTAATGTATCTCTATAAATATTTATCAGCTGTTGATAATTGTCTTCAGGCATATACTTATTTTCGTAGTCTTTTCTAGCATTAACACCTATGCACATACATTTTTGAGGATTATTCCAAAGTCCTTTTATCTTCTTACCAAAATCAATTATATCGCCAAGTGCTACTTTATAACCATTAACGCCATCTTCTATTGCTTCAACCGAAAAGCCTAAATCAGTAGCAATAAGTCCTTTACCTAAACTTTCCGTTTCAATTTCAACCATAGAGCACCCCTCATACCAAATAGAAGGAAAAACTACAAATTCTCCCCCTTTCACAATCGAGAGACATTTATCATGCTGTGTATATCCTAAGAAATAGACGTTATCATGTTGCTTCGCCCACTGTTTAAATTCATTCTCAAGAGGACCACCTCCCATTACAACTATGGGAATATCTGATATTTCGTCCCATATTTTCATCAAAATCCTGATACCCTTCTCTTCACCAATACGACCGTAAAATACAACATATCGTTCAGGCAAACCCTCAACTTTTACCGCCTTGAGATTTGCTTCTGCATCAGGTACAAAATTATATTTCTTGATAATTTTATTTTTATCAAATCCTATATTTGTCAGAAGTCGAATCTGATTTTCATTTAAACAAATATAACGATCAATCTGCTTGTAAAAGCTTTTTCTTATACGGTGATAGGTGAAAATTCCTGCCACAATGAAACTCTGCAATCTGGAGTTTTTAAAACACCCGTATTTGCACATACGAAAATACTTTCCATCACCGCATTCATTACACAGTTCTGTTCCTCTCAGAGATGTTGAACATGGACAAACAAAACGGGTGTCATGTAATGTGGCTACAACTTTCACTCCGCTTCGTTTAGCTGCATACAGAATTGACGGTGAAAGTAATGGAAAAAAAGTATGAATATGTACAATATCCGGTTTTTCTTTCTCTATCATTTGTCGTACTGCTCTGTAATTTTTTGAACTCCACAGCATTCCAAATGTTGCCGATAGCTTTCCAATCAATCCTGCATTGTCGAACTCATCATTTGAAACCGTATATTTAATCACTTGATTTCCGTGACTTTCCAGCAACGCAGTTTCGCTCTTGAATACCTGATCATCACCACTTGCTGAACCTTTTCTATGGAAATTGTGTATTGCCAATATTTTCATAGTCAGTTCTCCCCATTCACAAAAGCTTCTTCATACTGTCCACAGATTTTATCCCACGTATACTCTTCTGCCACACGCATCTTGGCTCTCCGACCCATTTCTGCTATTTCATCAGCACTCATCTGATCTGCTTTATCTATTAATTTTGCAAGACTTCCCTGTTTTCGACTCCAATATAACGCGCAATCTTCTGCAACCTCTTTATTAAATCCAACATCAACCAGCAGATTCAAGTCCGTACTTCCAAGAGCCTCAATCAGTGAAGGGTTGGTACCACCAACTGTATGGCCATGGAAATATGCATATGCATTCTCACGAATTTTTTTCAGTAATTCCTGATCGTATACAGTGCCAACAAATTTAATTCTATCGTCACTCTTGAAATGCAGTTTTTCCTCCAGTTCATTCAGAAACTTATCGTTAACATTTGTGATCAGTGCAAAATCTTTCTGACTATTACTCTTCATGAACTCACGGATCATAACTTCAAAAGAGTTCTCTGGTACAAAACGACCGACGACAAGGTAATAATTCTTTTTTTTCAATCCTTTTTCTTTATACCAGCTCACAAGCTTTTCATCATCGTCAGCCAGCTTGCTAAGTGTCAAATCTGCACCATAAGCAATAAACGTAGTTTTCGGATTTCTACCTTTAATACCTTTACCGTCATAACATTCATGGATATATTTTTCGATATTCACAGAGTCGCAGATAGCCAGGTCACAATATTTAACCATCATCTGTTCGGAAATCTTCCAATATTTCCGGATCGGTGCAGACCATTTTGCCCGCATCCACTCATGACCATCTGGATTTAAATATACTTTGCCGCCTAACTTATGTATTTCTTTATAAAAATGGCCTGCAAAAGGTCCTATACGACAAGCCATTATATAAACAATCGGATGAGGAATATGGTTTTTCCTGATATGTTCACAACATGCTTTCAACGCTGCAACATCATAATAAATTGCCTGCGCAGGCCCGATCTGTGGAATATTGATCTTAAAGCAATGGGCATTGTGGAGTTCAAACTCATGGTCGTTAAGCTTTGTCACACCCTCAAATTTGTTCTCGTCCATGCAGCCATCACCATTGGCCTTGCAGGCAACATGATATTTGATGTTTTCCTTATTCTGATGATACTCTGTAAGCTTGTATACAAAGGTCTCATATCCCCCGTATGCACCTAAACTCTTTGCACCAACCAAATATACATGCTGTACTTCTTTTCTAGAATCCATATCTCTGTTCCATCCTCATTTTTTAACATCTATATACTGAACTCAGCACAGGCCAAGTTTCAGCAATTTCACATTCTTATAACTTCGAATACACCCCGCACCACAAGGCACAGATCTTCGGCGACGCCTGCGTTGGGCCGCCTGGCGGTATTCAACCGGAAAGGAGGCGTCACTGGCGCTTCCTCTCTTGCTGATCACTCAGCATTTATATATAAGAGGCATTTCTGCCGCTTATTAACTTGGTTTGTTGTTTTTCCGGAAGCTTTCCTGGCATTTGCGGCCCAGGTTTCGGGCGCCGTTCAGGAAACGGTTGACCTGATGGCCGTTCTGGCAAATGAATACGCTGCCCTGTTTTTTTCCGGTGGCTCCGCAGATGGAACATCGCTTTTCTGTTCCGTCGGCGCGTAGCTCAAGTACCAGGATTCCTTCTGCCCAGGCTTTGTATTTCAGATAATTCCGAATGCGGATACTTAAGTGAAGGGGCGAATAATTGCCGCTTCTGTACATGGATATCCTGGAAAAATCTTCATCATACTCCGGCAGTACCAGTATCCCGGTGTGATTTTCCTTGCAGAAATCCATGATCTCCTTGCTGACCTGATGTGCATAATGTTCATTCAGGTGCTTGAGATGCATGTAATATTTCCTGTTTGGCTGACTGACGTTGTCTTTATCGGTAAATGCCCTGGATGCTTCTACTTTTTTCATCAAAGCTTTGCAATGATGTCGGTATGCATTTCCACCTCTGCAGTTTTTTACAGCCAGCTGCCTGGATTCTTCATCCAGAACTGTGCATACTGCAAAGCTGTCCGTATTGGTAAAGCGGACGCTGCATACTCTAGCGCCTTCCTGCATTCGTTCCTTTGCTGTCCGGGCATCGGAGTTCTCCTGCTTGACAGGTACATGGAACATGAGCCATTTTTCCTCATGGACCAGTGTTGGTGAAAGGATCGCCGCTTCCTTTGGGAAGGGACGTCCTGTAAGTCCGCAGGGTACCCAGATCCATTTCTTTCCGTTCCAGAGCTTCAGCACTACGGAGGTGTCTGTCAGGTCTCTGTACATTCCCTTGAAAAAGGTGATGTTGGCATCGATCTTTTCGGGGAAGCTTTCTGCACTTGCTGCGGTCTTTACTGCCATTGCAGCTTTGTTCATGGCAGATCTCCGAAAATAAACGGGGAGCTTTCCGCCTGGCGGAATGTACTTTGGTTCTCTTCCGTCTCTTCCGGGAACAGTGAGTTTTTCCAGATGTCCCTGGATGGTCAGCAGATTTTCGGCCCAGAGCTCTTCGCTTTCTTTCAGGAGCTCATAGTAAAAGGCTACGGCTTCCCGATACAGGGCTTCGGTTGTTTCGATCATCTGCTTTTCCGGACAAAAGAGCCGCATTTTCCATGTTTTGATACTGTATCCTGTTTTCATGGCATCTCTTTCTGCTGTCAGGTATCGCTTAATATCTTCATTAGCGAAAAAGAGCTTGAAACACTGTTAAATGCTGCTTTTTTCGGCACAGTTGACCACGATTTTGACCACTAATAATTGGAAAGAAAAAGGAAAAAAGCTTGAAAAATATTGATTTTACGCGGATTTACGCAAGAAAAAAGTGACCACTTTTAGTGACCACTAATGTTAGATTTCGATGATTATCAGACTGTTTATTTACTTTTTGATAGAAAACGACTGCATATGATGCTTAAAAAACGACATTATTAGCATGCTTCATGTCTTTGGCACGCCTTGACAAAGGAAAATATCAATGGTATCCTTACATATGGCTGTAAAATATATCTTTTTTGGTCTGTGACTAATGAAGATAATAAGCGACACAAATCCCATAATCCACGAGCTGTCCAAGGATGTTTCCTCTTGTACCAGCTCTTTTTTTATGCCTAATCGACATTTCCATTCCCAAATGCTATACTATACCCGCAGGCCGCGCGATCTGGCTTTTGGCCTGCCAAATTTCAGAAAAGGATTTTTTTCTATGCAGAGAATTATTACCTATACGATCTCAACCGGGGAGTCCGGGGAAAATGTTCTTGGATTTCTTCGGAAGAAGGGTTTTTCTAAACATATATTGACTACTATGAAACGGGCGGAGCAGGCGATCCTGCTGAACGGACAGCCGGCTTTTGGCAGAACGGTCCTGAGGGAGGGGGATGTTCTTCGGATCCTTGTTCCGGAGGAGGCCGGGGACAGAGCGGAGCCTTCCATTATTCCGGTGCCGCTGCCTCTGGATATCCTGTATGAGGATGAGGATATCCTTGTGCTGAACAAGCCTGCTGATATGCCTGTGCATCCCTCTGCCGGAAACTACGAGAATACCCTTGCCAACGGTGTTGCCTGGTATTATAAGCAGCAGGGGAAGGCTTTTGTCTACCGCTGCATCAACCGGTTGGACAGGGATACCACCGGGGTGCTGGTGCTGGCTAAGAACCCTCTGAGCGGGGCTCTTCTCTCTGCCCAAATGAAGCAGCGTCAGATCCGGCGTACCTATCTTGCACTTACTGACGGGATTCCGCCGGAAAGGGGGATGATCTCCGCTCCTGTTGCGAGAATGGATGCTTCTGTGATCACAAGGGAGGTTAATTTTGAGCGTGGGGAGGCTGCCGTGACTCATTATGAGCGTCTTGCAGTCAGCAATGGATATGCTCTTGTGGAGCTGCATCTGGATACGGGGCGGACTCATCAGATCCGGGTGCATATGAAATATATCGGCTGTCCGCTGCCGGGGGATTTTCTGTATCATCCGGTTTTTGACCGGATCGGACGCCAGGCCCTGCATTCCTTCCAGCTGGAATTTGCTCACCCCATCACCGGGGAGCCTATGTGTTTCCTGGCACCTGTGCCTGAGGATTTCCGCAGAGCATTTTTACAGTAAAAAAATCAGCTGTCCGGTAGGTGTTTCCTGCACCGGCAGCTGATTTTTTTATTATTTTCATTTATTTTTTTTGTAGATCACAAGGAGTCCTTTGAGCAGAAGGTCCTCATCCAAAATGATTTCTTTCTTACAGTGAGAAATGATCTTTTTTGCAAGACCGCCTGTTGCGATCACGGTTGTTTTCTCACCAAGCTCTTCTTCCACCCGGTCTATGATCCCGTCGATGGCTGCTGCGTTGCTGTAGAGCACGCCGCTTTTCATGCATTCGATGGTATTGCGCCCGATCACATGCTTCGGGGCATCGATGCTGATCCCGCTGAGCTGGGATGCTCTGGCTGTCAGTGCATCCAGGGATATTCCGATGCCAGGAAGGATCATTCCGCCAATGTATTGCTTTTTGCTGTTGACAACCGAAACGGTAGTGGCGGTTCCCATATCGATCACAATAAACGGAACCGGATATTCATTTAATCCTGCCACAGCGTCTGCCACAAGATCCGCGCCCAGCTGTCCGGGGTTGTCCATCATGATGTTCAGACCTGTTTTTACTCCTGGTCCCAGGACCATGACTTCTTTTTTAAGGATCTTTTCTGCTGCCAGCTTGGCAATGTTGGTGATCTGCGGGACTACAGATGAAATGATACAGCCTTCTATGTCTGCCTTTTTGATGTGGTAGATTTCCAGTAAGGTTTTCAGGTCTACGGCATATTCCAGTTCTGTTTTTGTTCTTACGGTAGCAAGTCTCTCGATGAAGTATGTTTTTTGATCATCGATGCAGCCCACGACTATGTTGGTATTTCCAATATCAATTGCTAATATCATAATTTTATTTTCCCTGTCTTTATGCTTTTGTCTTCTTACGGCTGATCTGTGCAGATGGGATCAGATGTGCCTTGGAAAGTGCAGCTCCCACTGCTCCTGTGATCACTGTGGAGGAAATCATTTCGCATACTGCGTTGATCCCTACCATGAGACAGCAGCCGATGATAATGTTATGACCGCCCATCAGATTTTTTACATAATCGGTATTTCCGAACAGTCCTACAAGTGCTGCCATGAAGAACAGTGTATTCAGGAATGCGGAAAAGAATCCGGTTACTGCACATGCCACATAGGTATTGCTGACCTTTCGCATGCCTTTAAAAATATATCCGAGGCAGATACCGTCCAGAAGACGTGGGATGAAGCGCTGTATAAAGGCAAATACCGGATTGATACCGAAAAGCACAACTCCCATTGCACTGGAGCCGCCTACTCCTATGCACTGAAGAAAGCTGGTCAGGCCGAAGATCGCACCTGCCACGGCTCCTCCTACAGGTCCAAGGACGACTGCACTGATGGCTACCGGGATCACGTTAAAGGAAATGGCCAATGGCCCGATGTTCAGATATCCCAGTGGTGTGTAGGCCATCAGCAGAAGGATCGCTGCCATCAGGCCCAGTAACGTAAGCTGCGCTGTTGTAAATCTGTTGTTTTTCATTTCTTCTCCTCCTTGTTACCGTTCCGCTCTGTGAATATTTCCGGAAATACAGCATTTCCCGGCGTTTTCTGCGGATACAATACGGTGATGGAAAGCGGTGATCTTTTTGTTCCGCTTTTCGTTGTTAAAACCGGCTATCTGACCGGTTCTGTAGCTATGCTTCTGCCTTTGTGGTAAGCAGAAGGATCTTATCCAGGATCTTTAACGCTGCATCCTCCTTGCTCATAAGCGGGAGTGACACTTCTTCGTCCTGTGTGATCAGAGTCAGGACATTGGTATCTCCCTGGAATCCGGCGCCTTCTACCTTCAGGTTGTTGGCTGCCACCATATCCAGGTTTTTCTTCTCAAGCTTGGCTCTGGAATTACGGAGCATGTCTCTGGTCTCCATGGAAAATCCGCAGAGGAACTGGCCCTGCTTTTTGTGCTGGCCCAGATATTTCAGAATGTCGTCTGTCCTCTCAAGCTCTATGGAAGCCTGATCGTCTTTTTTCTTAACCTTGTCTTCGCTGACCTGCTTCGGACGGTAGTCTGCCACTGCGGCAGCCTTGATGATGATGTCCTGTTCATCACTTAAACCGGTGACTGCCTCAAACATATCTCTGGCGGATGTCACAGGTACGACCTTCACAAAAAGGGGCGGCTCAATGGCAGTAGGTCCGCTTACCAGCGTAACCTCCGCTCCTCTGAGCATGGCCATTTTTGCAATGGCGTATCCCATCTTTCCGGATGAATGGTTGGTGAGACAGCGGACCGGGTCGATGGCCTCCTGGGTAGGTCCTGCCGTTACCAGGAGCTTTTTGCCGGCAAGGTCTTTCTGGAAGGCGGCTTCCTTCAGGATATATTCCA
Source organism: Blautia sp. DFI.9.10 (assembly GCF_024461705.1). Taxonomy (NCBI): domain Bacteria; kingdom Bacillati; phylum Bacillota; class Clostridia; order Lachnospirales; family Lachnospiraceae; genus Blautia; species Blautia sp. DFI.9.10. The sequence continues at coordinate 146,514 of NZ_JANGAA010000001.1, read as the reverse complement.
GAAGGGTTTCCGGCTCCGGCATTTTTCCAGCTCCGGTGTCCCCGCATGCCAGATAGCCGCTGGCCGGTGTGATCACCTCATATCCGTAGGTTTGCAGCTTCCGGATATTGTCCTGCACCACGGGATTCTCATACATGGCGGTATTCATGGCCGGTGCAAGGATCTTCTGACACCTGCAGGCCATTACCGTAGTGGTGAGCATATCGTCCGCAAGGCCGTTGGCCAGCTTTCCGATCACGTTTGCACTGGCCGGTGCGATCATCACAACATCTGCCTTCTTGGCAATGGATACGTGCTCTACCTGAAACTGAAAGTTCCGGTCAAAGGTATCCACCAGGCATTTATTCCCGGTCAGTGTTTCAAATGTGATCGGATTGATAAAGTTCGTTGCATTCTCTGTCATCAGTACATGGACATCTGCATGAAGCTTATGTAATGCACTTGCCAGATATGCGATCTTGTATGCAGCAATACTTCCTGTGATGCCAAGAAGCACTGTTTTCCCTTTCAGCATCCTTCTCCCTCCTGTCAGTCAACCATACGGATACTCTCGATCACCGGCTGCTGATCCTTTGCAATGGTTCCGTTGCCGTCTGTCGGCTTGGCATCCTTGCAGATCTGATCTACAATGTCCATCCCGGAGGTCACGTGTCCGAATGCAGCATAGTCGCCGTCCAGATGTGTGGAATCGGACTGTACGATAAAGAACTGAGAGCTTGCGCTGTCCGGATCTGTGCTGCGGGCCATGGAAATGGTTCCTCTTACATGAGAAATATCGTTCTTCACTCCATTGCTGGAAAATTCGCCCTTGATGGTATCCTCTGCTCCGCCGGTTCCGTCTCCGTTTGGATCTCCGCCCTGGATCATAAATCCGTCAATGATCCGGTGGAAGGTCAGACCGTCATAAAAATTGTCCTGTACCAGCTTTACAAAATTTGTGACTGTGATGGGTGCGGTGTCTGCATCCAGCTCTACATCGATCTCGCCATAATCCTTTACGGTGATGGCAGCATGATGGGTTCCTGTCAGCTGCTGGCTGGTATCGATCACAGTTGTTCCTGCCATTTGTGCATCCTCGGAACCATCGGAAAATTCTCCGTCTGCGCTGTCTGTATCCTCTGTACTGTCTGCGGAGCTGTCTGCAGAAGCTTCGGTTTCATGTGAAGTGTCCTCTGCATCGCCGGAAGCCTCCTGATCATCGGCGCTTTCTTCATGGTCTGAAAAGCCTGCCGCCTCAGCCTCCTCCTCGGATACTGCATTGGCTGCTGTCTCTTCATCTACGCCTGTCTGTCCTTCTGAGGTTTCTTTCTCCAGAGATTCTTCCTTCTGGTCTGCTTTGTCAGAAGTACTGTCTGTGCTTCCGCATCCGGAAAGCATTCCTGCGGTAAGAGCTGTCGCAAATAATACGGCTAAAACCTTACGTTTCATATTTATAAGTCCTCCTTATCAGATCCCGAAAACGCCTGTTCCGGCATTTTCAGGTGAGCTTTTCACTCTCCCCCCTGTAAGCTTTTCTCAGTTTAACATCATCTTTTCATAAAGTCAACTTTGCACGGAACCAGGTGCAGGATTCCCTTTGTTTTGCCTTGTATCTCTTCCGGTTCTCTGCTAAAATCATGTATGGAGCTTATTATGGGCTCCGTACATATAAGAAAGTGAGGAATCAACATGGAAAAGATCACAAGTTTTACCATTGACCATATCAAGCTTCAGCCAGGCGTATACGTTTCACGTAAGGATCCGGTTGGAGATCAGGTGATCACTACCTTCGATATCCGTATGACTTCTCCCAATGAGGAGCCTGTTATGAACACAGCCGAGCTTCACGCCATGGAGCATCTGGCAGCTACCTTCCTGCGGAACCATAAGGAATTTGGCCCGAAGGTCATTTACTGGGGTCCTATGGGCTGCCGTACCGGAAATTATCTTCTTCTTAACGGGGATTATGAATCCAGAGATATCGTTCCGCTGATGATTGAGATGTTTGAATTTATCCGCGATTTTGAGGGTGAGATCCCGGGAGCTTCTCCCAAGGACTGCGGAAATTATCTGGATATGAACCTTGGCATGGCAAAATATCTGGCAAAGAAATTCCTGAACGAGGTTCTCTACGATATCAAGCCGGACCGTCTTGTTTATCCGGAATGATCTGCGGGTACGATCCGCTGGCATGATCCTTGTGTTCTGAACGGACTATATGCCGAAACAAAAAAACAGGCTACCTGTATCGATGTTCTTTCATCGGATACAGTTGCCTGTTTTTTATTATATCAAGGAGATATCTGCAATTAAAGCAGGATCAGGATTTCCCTGATCTGGTCAAAGCCTGTAGTCTGTGCTCTACTGTGCTGCTTCTGTGGTAGTATCTTCTGCGGTAGTATCTGCTGCCACTGCGCCCACCGGCGGTGTTGTGCTGACATAATCACCGGATGCGTAGCAGGTCTGGCCATTATAATCCACACGAATCCATCCATTGTCACAGACACCGGTACACTTCAGGGATTCTCCGGAAAGGACACCTGCCACAAATTCTGCCTCTGCGTTGGCGTCAGAACGTAAATTCACACCCTCCACTGCATAGTAAGTAGCATCCTGTGCCTGTACGTTAATGCCGCTTGGGGTCTGCTCCGTAGCTGCTGTCTGTGCTGCGGGATCTGTTGCCGCTGCTGCTCCGTCTGCCGTGGAATCCGCTGCCGCTGCTGTTCCGTCTGCTGTGGAATCTGCTGCCGCTGCTTCTGGTGTAGGTGTTGCAGTTGCCTTCGGCTTCTCTGTGGGCTCCGGCGTCGGTGTGGAATCTACTACTGTTACCACTGCATCGGTTCCTTCCTCATATCCACAGCCCTGTGCAAGGAAAGCCGCGCCTATTATCAAAGCCATAATACATTTTTTCTTCATGTTATCTGATTCCTCCTTATACGCCGGTAAAAAATTCTCTGCGTCCAATATACACGATTCTGCAATATTATGCAAGTCCTGGCCGGTTCTTTCACATATTTACCGGCTCAAAAAGCACCCGGACAGTTCCGCCGCAGATCATTCCCAGATCTCCTGCCCCCTGTCCCAGCTCGTAAACCTTTGTTTCCGTATTTCGGATATTTACTGCGTGTTTTCCGGCTTCAAACTCCACTTTTCCGCCGCCGATGCTTCCTGCCGTGCTTCCGTCCCGGAATACGAACATCTTGCTCCCAGTTCCTCTTGGTGAGGAGCCCTTCTTCTCGATGATCGTGACCATGGTTCCCGGTGTCCTGCGGCGTACTGCTGCCTCCACCTCCTCATCACAGTAGGTGCGGAAATGCCGGTTCTTTTCCTGCACGATCTCTGCCATGATGCTCACGGCGATCTCAGCCGGCATCTGTCCTCCGATGGGAAGTCCGATGGGGGCATGGATCTGATCCAGCTGTTCCTCCATAAAGCCCTCTTTTAGGAGCTTTTCCCTGGTGATCCGCACCTTTGTCCTGCTTCCGATCATTCCGAAATATGCAAAGGGTCTCTTAAGGATCGCTCTTGCACAGGCGGAATCTCCCAGATGGCCTCGTGTCACCACTACATAGTAGGCATTTTCATAGGGAGGGATCCTGTCGGACAGGGTATCAAAATCTCCAAAGATTCTCTCATCTACCATGGGAAATCTTTCCTCCGTCACAAATTCCTCCCGGTCATCCATGACTGTTACATGAAAGCCCAGCATCCTGCCGATCTCTGCTACCGGAAGAGAAACATGGCCGCCACCCAGTATGATCAGCCTGGGATTCTTCTCGTAGGTTTCCACAAATATCTCCCGGTCTCCGTTTTTCACAACGCCGGTTTCCACAGCTGCTTCCACGGAAGCCTTCAGGAATTCTTCTGCTTCTTTATTTCTTTCTGCTCTCTTCGGATAAAAAAAGCTGCTTTCTTCCAAAAGATATTTCAGCCCGGCATCCTTTCCGTTCAGAAGGATCCCTGTTTTTACACGCCCTCTTTTTTCTACCACATCATATATTGTCTGATACATGCTTTGTGTCCTTTCTGTCCGTCTTTCGCTGTTTATTCCGCGGCAAGCTCCTTTACCGCCCTGGCAGCAGTGTCCACCTCTTCTTCCGTATTAAAATAAGAAAAGCTAAAGCGGACAGCTCCCGTTTTTTCGGTTCCCAGTGCTTTGTGCATCAGCGGTGCACAGTGGCCGCCGGCTCTTACACTGATCCCGTACTCTTCATCAAGGACCATGGCCACCTCTGCCGAGTCCATCCCTGCAATATTCAGAGTCACCACAGGGGAGCGTTCTTCCCTGGAAAAATCCCCGTACAGGGTGACTCCCGGAATTTCCTTTACCTGGTCATAAAAACGCCACATCAGCTGCTGCTCTCTTTTTCGGATCTGTTCTGTTCCAATTTCGGTAATCCAGCTGATGGCTGCGCCAAGACCTGCGATCCCATGGCTGTTCAAGGTGCCTGCCTCCAGTGTCTCCGGCATATCCTGCGGATGCTCTCTCTGAAAGGTGAGGACGCCGCTTCCGCCTACCTTCAGAGGCTCCACAGCTACCCCCGGACGGACACAGATGGCTCCTGTGCCCTGTGGGCCCATAAGGCCCTTATGTCCGGAAAAGCAAAGAATATCTATATGATCTTTTTTCATGGAAATCGGAAATACTCCTGCTGTCTGGGCAGCATCCACAATAAAAAGCTTCTGGTGCTTCTGTGCGATCTCACCGATGGCGTGGATATCATTGAGATTTCCTGTCAGATTGGAGGCGTGGGTACAGACGATCACCTTCGTCTCCGGACGGATGGCTGCTTCAAGCTCCGTAAGGGAGATCCGTCCCTTGCGGTCTGCCGGCAGGATCGTAAGCTTCATGCCTTTTTTTTCCAGGCGGTACAGCGGACGGAGCACACTGTTGTGATCCATCTCCGTACAGATTGCATGGATAGTTTCCTCCTCTGGATGAAGTGTTCCCTGCAGGGCGATATTGAGCGCTTCCGTGTCATTGGATGTAAAGGCCACACATTCCGGTCCCCATACGTCAAACATCTCTGCGATCTGGCATCTTGTATTAAAAATAAGCCTTGAGGCTGCCATTGCTTCGCCGCTGCTGCCCCTTCCGCTGTTTCCTGCATGCTGCATGGCTTCCACCACAGCACACGGCACACAGTCCGGCTTATGAAAGCTTGTAGCCGCGTTATCCAGATAAATCATTTCATCCTCCTTGTGATTTTTATCAAATACCTTTATAATAAACTCTGGCTTTATTTTATACTATCCGAGGAGGTTTTCCAATGAAAAAAACATCTTTTTTCAACAGTCTGCCATTTAAGCTGCTGGTCGCTGTGATCCTGGGGATCATAGCCGGTCTTATCCTGAACCGATACAGCACCAACGGAATCTCCATGGCAGTTCTTAATATCACAGTTACTATCAAGTACATTCTGGGCCAGATCATTACCTTCTGCGTGCCGCTGATCGTGCTGGGATTTATCGCTCCGTCCATTACCAGGCTTGGCAAAAATGCTTCGCTGATGCTGGGTGTTGCGGTTGTCCTCGCTTACGGCTCCTCTGTTGGCGCAGCGCTTTTTTCCACAGCCTCTGGCTTTCTCATCATTCCACATCTGTCCATCCATTCCTATGCTGCAGGACTGAAGCGGCTGCCGGAGGTGATCTTTGAGCTGGAGATCCCGCAGATCATGTCCGTTATGAGTGCTCTTGTTTTTGCAATGATGCTGGGACTTGCCGCTACCTGGACAAAGGCGAAGCTGATCACTGGGCTCCTGGATGAATTTCAGAAAATCGTTCTTTCTCTGGTGGCTCGAATCATCATCCCCATTCTTCCGTTATTTATCGGCACTACCTTCTGTGGCCTTGCCTACGAGGGAACCATCACCAGACAGCTGCCTGTTTTTCTGAAGATCATCGTACTGGTGCTTGCCGGGCATTTTATCTGGATGGCTCTTCTTTACATCCTTGCAGGTATCTATTCCGGAGAAAATCCTCTGGAGGTTGTCCGCCATTATGGTCCTGCCTATCTGACTGCCGTAGGGACCATGTCCTCTGCAGCCACACTGGCCGTTGCACTGCAGTGCGCCTCCAAGGCAAAACCACTCCGTAAGGATCTGGTCAGCTTCGGGATTCCTCTTTTTGCAAACATCCATCTCTGTGGCTCCGTTCTGACAGAGGTTTTCTTCTGTATGGCGATTTCGAAGATCCTGTACGGTTCCGTTCCCACGCCGGGTACCATGGTTCTGTTCTGCCTTCTTCTGGGTATCTTTGCCATCGGAGCTCCCGGTGTTCCCGGCGGAACCGTCATGGCATCCCTTGGCATCATCACCGGAATACTGAAATTCGACAGCTCCGGCACTGCATTGATGCTTACCATCTTTGCACTGCAGGACAGCTTCGGAACTGCATGCAACGTGACCGGCGACGGCGCACTGACGCTGATGCTTACCGGCTATGCAAAGCGCCATCATATTGAGGAGGATGATATAAGTAACTAAATATATTGCAAAAAGATATTAAATGTGTTTAAATATACTTATGGAGGTATATTATGGACACATCAAATATCACAAATTATAAACCAAAAGATTTTGCGGAATTATTAGGTGTTTCTGTAAAAACGCTTCAGAGATGGGACAGAGAGGGAATCTTAAAAGCAAACCGAACTCCAACAGACAGACGTTATTACACATATGACCAGTATCTTCAATTTAAAGGTATAAATATAGAACATGATAAACGAAAAGTTGTTATTTATGCAAGAGTATCTACCAAAAACCAAAGGGATGATCTTCAAGATCAGACAGCATTTCTGCGTCAGTTCTGTAATGCCAGAGGAATGATCGTAGACCAGTGCATTGAAGATTATGGAAGCGGACTTAATTATAACCGCAAGAAATGGAATGGATTACTGGACGAAGTCATGGAGCAGAAGGTCAAAACCATAGTGATCACGCATAAAGACAGATTTATCCGTTTTGGATACGACTGGTTTGAAAGATTCTGCATGAAATTCCACACAACGATACTGGTGGTGAACAATGAAGAACTGTCACCACAGGAAGAACTTGTACAGGATATTATTTCCATCCTTCATGTGTTTTCCTGTAGATTATATGGACTTCGTAAGTATAAAAAACAGATAGAAAAGGATGAGGAGATTGCTGAAGAGCTTCAAGACAGAGATCGATCCTACAGAAGAGCAGAAGATCAAAATACATAAGACAATCGGCACATGCAGATATATTTATAATTTCTACCTGTTTCATAATAAAGAACGTTATGATGCCGGTGAAAGATTTATGAGCGGCAAGTCGTTCAGTGTATGGCTGAACAATGAATACCTTCCAAGGCATCCGGAATATTTCTGGATCAGAGAAGTCAGTTCCAAATCGGTAAAGAATGCAATCGAAAATGCCTGTACCGCTTTTTCAAGATTTTTTCATCATCAGAGTAGTTTCCCGAGATATAAGAAAAAAGGAAGATCTGATGTAAAAATGTATTTTGTAAAGAATAATCCCAAAGACTGTCTCTGTGAACGTCACAGGATCAAGATCCCAACACTTGGCTGGATAAGGCTGAAAGAAAAAGGTTACATTCCGACCTCTAAGGATGGATATGTGATCCGAAGCGGGGCAGTTTCCATGAAAGCAGGCAGATATTATGTGTCTGCACTTGTCGATATACCTGCTCCGGAAGCAGATGGAAATTTCACTGATGGGATTGGAATTGATCTGGGGCTGAAAGACTTTGCAGTTGTATCAAATGGAACTGTATACAGAAATATCAATAAAACAGCACGGATTAGAAAACTTGAGAAACAATTAAGACGGGCACAGCGAAAGCTTTCCCGTAAATATGAGAACTTAAAGAAAGGGGAGACCACTCAAAGAGCAAATATATGCAAACAAAAGCTTAAAGTACAGAAACTTCATCATCGGATAGAAAATATCCGTACAGATCATATCAACAAGGTAATATCTGAGATAGTGAAAACCAAGCCGTCTCATATAACGATTGAGGATCTGAACATATCCGGGATGATGAAGAACCGGCATCTCTCAAAAGCAGTTGCGTCCCAGAAATTCTATGAATTCCGGACAAAATTGAAAACAAAATGTGCTGAATATGGAATCGAACTGAGAGTAGTTGACCGATGGTATCCATCTTCCAGGATCTGCCACTGCTGCAGCTGTATTAAAAAAGATCTGAAACTTTCAGACAGGATCTACAGATGCACATGTGGATATATTGAGGACAGAGATCTCAATGCAGCACGGAATCTGAGAGATGCAGAGACTTACGAAGTTGCATGATCCCGCAAACGTAAGTATGTACCGAAGGCTATTTCGGGAATTAACGACTGTGGAGTGTACTTAGGATCTGTGAGTAGAGATAACTCCGGTTACTCAAAAGCATACACAAAGAAACAGTAAGCGGTATTCGTGAGAATCCGCATTATCTCGATGTGAGTATGTTTAATCACATTTTGAGTGGCAGCAGCAGCTTGATGTGGAATTGTAAGTTCGGAGCTAAGTCAGGCGGATATTCCCGATCCGCTTCGTTGCTTGCTCATAACCGGATATCAGCCAGATACCAACTGGATGTCAGAAATGCCGCAGGCTTCAAAATGGCTCTGCGGCATTTCTGTATATTTCTATTTGTTTCTATCTGCTTCTGTAAGTTTCTATTGTTTCTATATGCTTTTGTTGTTTCTATATGTTTTTCTGTTTACGGGCGGATCACTTTTCCTGCTTTTGTGAGCTTTTCCGCTATGGTATACATATTTGTTACGGTTCCCACTGCCGGTTCCTTCAGTCCGTAGAAGTTCACGCAGGTTCCGCAGGTCAGGATCTCGGTTCCCTGCTCCTGTAAGGTCTTAAGGTCTTCGATACATGGTGAATCCTGTGCGGTAAGTCTGGCTCCGCCATTATAAAACAGCATAACTGACGGCGGTGTCTCCAGCTGTGTCAGCGCATACACAAATCCCTTGAGCAGGATCCCGCCAAGCTCCGGATCTCCATCTCCCATCTTATCGGAAGTGATGGCAACGGTATAATCTCCCTGCGGAACAGCCGGTGTGCAGACGATCTCAGGCTCTGTCTGGCTTCTTGCAGCAGGATCAGATTTTACTGTCATATTGATCTCGTAACCACCTTCTGTTTTTCTGGATACGAAACTGCATCCGGTACTTCCGGCAAGTCTGCTCAAATTGTTTACTGCTGTTTCGTTGTCTACCAGGATCAAGATCTCGTCTCCCTGCTCTGCCTTGTCAAGGATCTTCTTGGTCATTACAACCGGGATCGGACACTGTTTCCCCATTGCATCTACTGTGTGCTTCATACTCACTCCTCCTGTATTCTGTGATTTTTTATAATTGCTGTTTTATCATTATTGCTTTTTCGCTGTTTTCTTTTCTTTGATCTTTTATTTCTGCTCCAGCTCATGGGCCTGTTTGAAGATCTCACAGGCGCCTGTGTTTACACATCTTTCATGCGCGCAGTCCATAAAGGTCAGCTTCCTGCTGCTGTCCTCCTGCCGTGTATACTCACAGCAGACGGTTTCGCCCCCGTTCATGGTACGGCAGAAACCGGATATAAATTCCTCTTCGATCTCCATTCCTATCCCTCCGTCGGATTCTCAGTAATCTGGGCAGGTGTGATCTCCTCCAGCATTCCTGTTTCATTGTAGGCTTCAAACTGTTCCTCGATCTTTCCAAGGATATCTGCATACTGACAGAAGGCCTCCGCCAGCTCATCCCTGTGTTCCGGAAGCTTCTTGTAACAGACACGGTGCTCCATGCTTGCCCAGAGATCCATGGTCATCGTCCTCAGCTGGATCTCCACCGGAAAATACTCCATGGTATCCAGATAATACACCGGAACTGCAATGATCACGTGAAAGCTGCGGTATCCGTTAGGCTTGGGATTCTGTATGTAATCCTTTTCCCTGATAAAGATCAGTTCACTCTGCCGCTTCAGCGCATTTACAAGATTGTATATATCATCAATAAAGTAGCAGATCACACGGATCCCAGCGATATCCCGGAGATGATCCTTGGCGTTCTGCACACTGTCCGAATGTCCCAGCTTCTCCAGCTTCTTTTCGATGCTCTTCTTGGATTTGATCCGTTCCTGGATATTGTGGATCGGAGATACGGAAGACTTCTGATACAGGCTTCCGTTGAGCACCTCAAGCTTGGCGCGCATGATCTGACATGCGTTCTGATATGGCTGGATACAATCGTAATACTGTTCGTTTGTCATGAAAAACCCTCTTTCGCGTTTGCTCAGAATATACTTGTATCTTACCGGACAAATGTGAGCAATCTGTAGTGATTTCCTAAGATTTTCCTGACAATTTTATTAAAAATCTATAAAGCATCCGGCATCAGTCTGAAAGCTTATGGATAAAAAGACCACTGCGGAGCTTCGGTTCAAACCAGGTGCTCTTTGGCGGCATAAGCTTACCCTCGTCTGCGATCGTCATCAGCTCCTCCATGGATGTAGGATACATGGCAAAGGCAGCTCCTCCTGTCTCATCTGCAGCTGCTGCCAGATCCTTCAGCCGGTGGTTTCCTCCCATAAAGCGGATCCTCTCATCGGTACGCGGGTCACTGATCCCCAGAACCGGACCCAGGACCTTATCCTGAAGAATAGACACATCCAGCTGACCTACGCTGTCTTTACCCGCATAGATATCCGGATATGCCTTCAGATGGAACCATTCTCCGTCTACATACAGCCCAAAGCAGTGTTTCTCCACCGGTTTACATGGAAATCCCGGCATTGCCATCAGCTCAAAATTAAACTTCATGCTTCCGATAAAGGCTTTGGGTTCCATACCCTTGATATCCTTTACGATCCTGTGATACGGAAGGATGGTCAGCTGGTCATACGGAAATACCACAGACAGGAAAAAGTTAAATTCTTCTTTTCCGGTGTAGTCCGGATGCTCCGCTCTTCTCTTCTGTCCAACCTTTACTGCGGAGGCTGCTCTGTGGTGTCCATCTGCAATATAGATAGAGGAGATCCCGCCAAAAAGACTATGTATAGTCCGGATCTTTTCTTCCTCATCTACGACCCATACACGATGTGTGATCTCGTCATCGGAAGTAAAATCATACACAGGAGCATGTGCATCTTTCCATTCTTCCATAAGAGTAAGAAGCTCTGCCGGATATCTGCACGCCAGAAAAATAGGGCCTGTGTTGGCATCACAGACATCCACATGACGGATGCGGTCCTGCTCCTTATCCTCTCTTGTAAGCTCATGCTTTTTGATCACACCATTCATGTAATCATCAATGGAGCTGACACCTACGATCCCGGTCTGGGATCTTCCCTTACGGATCAGTTCATACAGATAATAGTTCGGTTTCTCATCCTGGATCAGGATCCCTTCTTTCTGGAAACGATCCAGATTTTCCCTTGCCTTCTGATAAACCTTCGGATCATAAAGATTGGTTTCCGGATCCAGATCCATCTCTGCACGGTCTATATGGAGAAAAGATTCCGGATTTTTTTTCCCGATCTCTCGCGCTTCCTCTCTGCTGACTACGTCATAGGGAAGTGCAGCCACCTTTTCTGCTTTTTCTGAAGCAGGTCTTACTGCCCGAAATGCCTGAAATAAAGCCATTATGTTTTCCTCTCATTCCTGTCCGGCTATACGCCGGACTTTCTTAAGATTTCTGCTTAGTTTGCAGAAAAATCATCCTGTCCATTCTAACACATATCAAAATTTCCCGCAAACCTTTATCCGGCCCGTCTTATGCCTTACGTTTGTTCAGCTCCGGCAGTACCGTCGCCAGCATGGTGAAAAAGCATGCACAGCCGCCTACAAGGTTGGAAACCGGTTCCGCCCAGAACACGCCGTCTGTTCCCAGGCCATTCACAGAAGGCAGCAGGAGCGTCAGCGGTACTACGATCACTACCTTTCGGAGCAGAGAAAAAAAGGTGGCCTTTTTTGCCTTTCCCAGTGCCACGAACACGCTTTGTCCGGTAAACTGCAAGGCCATAAAGCAGAAGCCGAAAAAGTAAATATGAAGGGCGGGAACTCCCTTTTCCAGAAGCCCGGGATCGCTGTTAAAGATCCGGATAAAAAATTCCGGAAGCAGCTTCAGGATTCCCCAGCCTGCCAGGGTATAGATCACACAGACAGCTGTAATAAATTTAATTGCTTTTTTGACTCTGTCGTATGCTTTTTCTCCATAATTGAAGCTCATGACCGGAGAAGCACCTGTGGTAAGCCCATGGACCGGCATGGTGAAAATGTCACGGACAGAATTTAAAACTGTCATGACACCAACGTAGATATCACCACCCCAGGTCTGGAGTGTGGCATTGCATACCACCTGCACAAGACTGTTTGTAAATGCCATAAAAAAACCGGACATACCCAGGCTTACGATACTGCCCACTCTTTTCCAGGAGATCCTCATGGCGCTTTTTTTCAGGTTCAGGATCGCCTTTTTTCCTGTAAGGAAGCGTAAAACCCAGATGGCGGAACAGAACTGGGAAATGATAGTCGCCAAAGCCGCTCCCCGGACTCCCATGTGCATCCCAAAGATAAACAGGGGATCCAGAAGAATGTTCAGTACAGCACCGATCAGTATCGTGAGCATTCCTGTGTTTCCAAAGCCCTGGCTGTTGATAAACGGGTTCATTCCCAGAGTGATCATCACAAACAGGGTTCCCAGAAGATAGATCCTTATGTAGTCTGACGCATAGGAAAAGGTTACATCACTGGCGCCAAAGGCATATAGGATCGGTCTGTAAAAGATAAGGCCAATGGCTGTCAGGATCACTCCTGTGCCGATCAGCATCACAAAGGTGTTTCCCATGAGCATTTCTGCTTCTTCCCGGTTTCCTCTTCCCCGTTCCATGGAGCAAAGCGGTGCTCCTCCATTTCCAAAAAGATAGGTAAATGCGGTGATCAGGGTGATAATAGGAAAACACAGTCCCACTCCTGTCAGTGCAGTGGCTCCGATCTCAGGAATCCTTCCGATATAGATCCGGTCTACAATGTTGTAAAGGAGGTTCAGGATCTGTGCAATGATCATCGGCACAGCCACCTCCATAATGTTACGATAGACATTTCCTGTTGAAAAGTCTGTCTGATGTATCTGCATTTCTTTACACCTTCTTGCTTTTTTACTATTGTAAATATACTATATCTGATATGCAAAGTAAATATTTCCCTGTATGGCTACTGCGGAAATATCAGACGTTACTGTTTGTTCACTGTAATATCCCGCAAGGTGTTTTTTGTGAGCTACTGTTACTCCGTTCTCAGTAACACTTTGTTATCTGTGTATTTATTTCTTGCTATTTTTGTCTAAAAAAGTTATAATAAAGCCATAAAAACGGTAATGATTCCACGTAAAACCGGTCAAGAAACCACATTACTGGGAATCTGTTCCGCATGGAGGTATTTTTATGGATAATAATTATAAGGGCATGGCTGTAGGTGTTTTTGAGCTTGATAACCTGGTTGCCTGTTTTGTTGCTCTTGATGCTGCTTCCAAAGCAGCCAATGTCAGGATCCAAAGTGTTGAGCGTAACCGTCTGAAGAGTGGCGCCTGTGTCAAGATGCGTGGTTCTGTTTCTGACGTTAATGCAGCTATGGAGGTTGCGCTGGAGGCAGCCAAACCTCTTGGTAAGGTTGTTTCTCATACTGTGATCGCTTCTCCTTCTGAGGATACTGAGATTGCACTGAAGATGACGATCAATAAATAAAGGGGGCGACGGATTTATGAATTATGGTGCTTTTGGTTTAGTTGAGGTTGTTGGCAGCAGTAATGCAATCCTGGTGATCGACCAGATGCTGAAGACTTCTGATGTTTCTTTTCTTACCTGGCAGACAAAGTGTGGTGGACATGCCACTGTTTTTCTGACTGGTGATGTTTCTGCTGTTACGGCTGCCGTTGACAGTGTAAAAGGGAACCCGCCTTGTGAGATCGTAGCTTCAGCAGTGATCTCCAATCCTTCCGGTGAGACGGTTCGTCTGGCTGAGGAAGAAGCGGCTAAGAATCATTTTATTTGAGATTTGTCTACCTTATAATTATAAATTATAACGAACGTACGCAGGGAACCGCCCTGGCGTAGCGGGAAGGGCTTCGTCGTCCGCTGGCTTCTAAGGTGCTGCGGCTTCTGCTAAAACCATTCCAAAAAGTTCTGAACTCGCGTCCAGACGCTCAGACAGCAGAACTTTTTGGAATAACGCAGAAACCACACCACCTAAGAATCAGCAGGACTCCTGCAGAACATCCCACTACGCCAGGGCGGTTCCCTGCTGGCTTTTGTATAAGTGAAAATTGTCTCAGACACGGTGATTTCACACATCAGCCGGTGCTTTCATCATCGATGCTCTGCTTCTACAAACTTCACACTTTCACTCTAGCCTATCTCCCCTTTCGCACGTCAGCAACTCTTTTCGCTATATTCTTTAAACTCACGCCTTCACTCTAGCCCTCCACTCCTTCGCACGTCAGCCGGCGAGGTAGCGTCTGGTTTGGGCTGGCTCTGCAGGAGGGGTGCGCTTCTTAGGCGGTGGGAATCTGCGTTGCTGGAAAAAATCCAGCTGTTTGAGCGACGTAGGAGCGAGTTCTGGATTTTTTTCAGCGGTTTTAGCAGATTTCCAGCGCCTTAGAAGCCAGCCCCCGACGAAGCCCCAGCACAAACCAGACGGTACCTCACCGGCGTCCGTCCGAAAAATCCACATCCACCATCTCCCTTCCATCCTCAACCTTCATCACAGCCACATCCCCCCGATGTGCCACAACCACCCTCTTCCCTCCGACATCACCGGAAAGTTCCATCAGCTCCCCATAATACTTCTTCGAAAAAACACAGGGATTCCCGGTCTTCCCATCATGCTCCACACAGGCGATCCCCTTCCCATCTCTCAAAAACACATCCACCAGTCCAAAAACCGTCTCCCACCGCAACCACGGCTGATCTGCCACCGTAAACAAACAAGCATCCATCTCCCGGTTGACCCGCAGCCCGATCTTCAGTGAGGAAGATATCCCCGCATCCGGATGCAGATTATAAAGAAACCTCGCGCCGAGCTTCTCCGCTTCCTGCGCGATCTCCTCATACTGTGTGACAACTGTGATCTCACACCTGTGTCCCTGTTCCTCCAGTGCTGCTTTCACTTCTTTCAGTTCCAGGAGAATATGCCTGTACATCGGCATTCCGTCTATCCCGTACAGCAACTTATTGCTTCCAAACCGCCGGCTGTTTCCTGCTGCCAGCATGATCAGTCCCAGTTTCATATCACCGCTCCACTTCCTTTCGATTCTAGTACAGCGAATATTAAGTAACCGCCATATTGACTTGCCTGATTTTTCATCTGCTGCGTTGTCGTCAATCGTCGTAGCCACCGCTACGCCTCATTCCTCCGCCTTGCAGATGAAGAAATCATCCTGCGTCAATATAGCAGAAACTTAATTTTCGCTGTACTAGCTGTTTACACTTCTCTGCAGGCTTCCGCAGATCACCATGATCCCAGACTCCTGACCTTGTGCCATAAGCTTCTCCGCCACACAAGGATCCTCCAGAGTATCTGCCTTGTTCAGATACGCAAGAAATCTTCGTCCGTCCACTCCTTTTTGCAATCCGTCTTCAGACCGGATGATCTTCCACACATCCATCCATGTCACAGGCTCATCTGTACGCTTTCCCAGAAATCCCGCCACATCATCCGGACGGTGTGCCGTATCACAGATCCTTTTGCCGATGCAGTCAAGACCGATCACTCCTACTACCACATCTGCAAAAGAAGGGATCACCGGCTCATGAACAGCCGGCACTTTAAGGGGTCGGCGCCTGGATCCGTCAGCTTCCACAAGAAGAAGATCACAAAAGCCGGGCAGCTTTTCCAGGATCTCCTTTTCGGGGCCGGAAATCTTTGGCTGCCCGGCCTTGTGATGAGCCGCGATGACGTATCCGTATTGTTCTATAAGCCGGCATGCTCCCGGAATGTCCTCTGCCTCCGCAAAAGGACGTTCCGGTTCCCATGCCATATGCGTGGTTGTGGTCACGATCACACGTTTTCCCTGTCCGGAAAATATTTCTGCCAGTCCAAAGATCAGACTGGTCTTTCCGCCGCCTCCTGTGAATGCCACAGTAAACGCTTTTTCATTTTTCTTCATGACACACTCCATTTATCTTCTAACTTCTTTCAGGGACACCAGACTCTGTATCGGTCACAGATTCTCATTCCTCACAGCTTTCTCTGTTCCCGGAAGCACTCCGCAGGAAAGCAGCACCTCCAGAACTCCCCCTGCGATACACCTTGCCTTGTCTGAGATCGTAAAACAGTTTTTCTTCTGTTCTGCCCTTGGGTCGATGTCCGCGATCTTCATTCCCTCAAAAACAGGGTAACCGTCCCGGATCAGCCCCCGGATCACGCCGGAAATGGTAGCCTTCACCGGCGTATCACCTACCATGGCGATCACCTGGTCTTTTTCAACAAGATCTGCAATCTGACAGATGTTTTTCATGTTACCGGCTGCCGGTGAATGGATCACACGTTCCTTTCCGATCCCTGCGATCAGTCCCGGCACTCCGGTATTCGGCAGGGCACTGCCTTTTTTTATGATCCTTCCCAGGTTATGGCCACGCATGGTCTCGATCACGTAATCCACATCCTCCCCTGCGGTAAAGCCCGGGCCAAGTCCCACAGTCAGTGGTGCCATATCCCTGCTGGTCCCAAGATTCTTTTTGGCAAGGATGGCATCGATCACTGCCTCCGGCTCCAGTTCGCGGATATGTTTTCCATGGGTATCTATCAGAAGGGGGATCTCTCCCTGTGCCCAGCATTTCCTACACTGGGTCCGGATATCGTTCTCCGTGATCCTCCTGCACACAACGCCTTCTACCTCTGCAGTTCCGTCATAAACAGCTTCACAGAAGGCCACATGACGGCGGATGGCACTTGGACGGTCACATTCCAGGATCAGGACCTGATAGCCACTCTGATGAAGCTTGTGAATCACTCCTGTGGCCAGATCTCCGCCACCTCTCACAAGGATCATTTTATCCGTATATACCGCTATTTTCATCTTCATACACCTGCTGTTCGTTTCCCGGCATTCCTGCCGCAAGAGTATCATAAAGCTCCGCATAGGTTGCATCCTTATACGGGGATACATAAAAGAGTCCCGCGATCCCGGCCGTAATTGCCGAAAGGACAGACCAGGGAATAAAGGAAAGATCCAGGATAAAGGTATCCATCTTCTGTCCGTTCATCATCTCACGGCTTTTTGCAAACACTTCCTTTGTGCTCATATCCGGATATTCCGCAAGAAGATAAGGGATCATCTTATATTCGTAGGATTTTACCACTCCGGGAATAATAAAAAGCAGCGTCCACAATACAAGATACAGGTCCCGTAAAAACATGGTTTTTACGATATTACCGTAATTCCCGGAACGAAATGCACTGAGGAGTTTTCCGGGCCCGGGTACAGAATAAAGGTTCTCAATGTAAAAATCTCTTCCGCCTACCTCCAAAACATTTCCCACAAAGAAATGAAAAAGGATTCCGATCAGAGCCACCGCTACCACGGCACTGGCACTCAGAAGTGCAAAAAGCACTGCCAGTGGGGAGCGAAATACATGGCTGACATAAGAAGTAACACCATTGATATCCGTACCCAAACGATACGTTGTAACACCGTAGTCCGGACTTACCGCATTTCCGGCACTGCCTGTGGCCGCACCGCTTCCGCCGGTTGCCATCACAATAGCCAGCACCAGACTTACCAGCACGGCTGACCAGTAATTTTTTTTGAATGCCTGTTTTCCGCGCCATTTCAAGTCGCTGCGTTTCCAGCTGATCTTCTGCTCATTCATAACTTAACCCTCCATATATGCTTCACGGACACAGAGCTCTCTCCGTCCCTTCTGCCACAGCGCAGGCTCCAGCTCTGCCAAATAACCGCCGCCGTTTTTTACATGCCATTCATAAAAAGCCCTGGGTCTGTCCGCATATTCTTCCATAATGTTCATGATCGTACCGCCATGTATCACAAGAGCCGCTGTCTTTATGTTGTTACGGATACACTGTGTGACAGCCTTCTGAAATCCTGTAAGGCTCCGGCACTTAAACGCTTCTCGACTTTCTCCTCCCGGAAAAGGAAGCGTTCCATTGCTGTCGATCCACCTCTGATAATCCTGATTTCCGGAAAGCTCTTTATAATTTTTATTCTCAAACTCTCCAAAATCACACTCGGAAAGCTCTTCGATGATATGAAAGCTTTTTCCTGGAAAAAGGATCTCCGCAGTTTCCACACAGCGGCAGAGCGGACTTACATAAAGAGCCTCCGGCATGGGATAGGTCAGCTTTTCCAGAAATTCCTTTCCCTCCGTACTCAGCGGTTCATCCGTTGTTCCGATATAACGCTGAAGCTTATTTCCGGGTGTCTGTCCGTGTCGTATCAGATATAATCTAATCATCCTTCAGCACCGTCCCGATCCCGCATACCACTCTTGTGACCCTTCTGCTTTTTGCAGCCAGTGCAGTGCACACCCGGCCAACAGCTTCTCGGTACTGCCGTTCAAAAGCATCCGCCGGAACGATCCCGTAGCCTACCTCCTCACTGACAAGGATCACATCCGGATCCTGCTGTGCCAGCTTTTCTGCCAGACCGGTGAGATCTTCTCCTGCCTTCAGAGCTTTTCTTATGTATTCCTGAAATCCCAGAACACCCGCTGCCTTCAGAAGCTCCTCTTCTGTGATCTCTCCTCCGAATTTCCAGTCCACATCCGGGAACTGTGCTTTTGCATAGGCAGCTTTTCCCTGATATGCGCCTCCGATTATCATTTCCATAATATTTTTACCTCATCCAAATCTTCATTACAGATTAAACGTGCCACCAAAAGCAAGCACCAGTGCCATCACGACCTCGCAGATGCAAAGGAAAAATCCGGAAAGATCACCTGTGGTCCCTCCAAAATATTTCAAAGCCATATGGTGATACCACCAGAATACCAGAAGTGCGCTGACAGCTGCCAGAACACCCAGGACCGGATCTACCCATATCATCAGCGCTGCAAGGATCACAAACATCGTGATAAGAACATTTCGCACTGCGATCTCTGACGCATTTTTGGAAAATTCTGCCACAGTCCCGTCTGTCCTTGCCTTGGGAAATGTAATCACACCGATCCCGGAAAGACATCTGGACATCATAAAGCCCAGGCTCATGATACAGATCCCGTTATAATTTCCAAGGAGCTGATCCCAGGCTCCCAGCCAGAGGATAAAATATACACAGGCTGTGATAATGGCAAATGCACCTGCATGGGAATCCTTCAGGATCTCCAGCCTCCTTGTGCGTTCCTGCCAGGAGCTTAATGCATCTGACGTGTCCAGAAGCCCGTCTACATGAATGCCGCCGGTAACAAATACCGGGATCACAGTAAGGATCACAGCGAGAAAAAATGGCTCCAGAGCTACGTGTACACCGAGGACTCCTCCTGCAAGCCAGGTCAGGATGCCGATGGCAGTACCCACAAAGGGGAAAAAGCACATCATAAATTTTATGTTTTCCTTCTTCCAGTCCACCATGGGCATGGGGATCTTTGAAAACATGGCAAAGGCTGCCTTAAAACTGTTCCATAAACTTTTCATGCTTCCTTTCCTCCTTTATGCCATACAGGGATCCCGTATACGACTTCCACAACCTCTTCTGCCATCTCTGCCAGCTTCTGGTTGATCTGTCCCAGTTCTTTTTTATACTGTTCTGATTCTTCCTCGTAGAGAATCCCGTCTGAAAAGATCTCGTTGGTGACGATCACCACATGCTTTGCCTGGGAAAGAAGATTTTTCACTCCTTCTGTGATCTTTTCTGCCACCTCCGGGTGGAAGCCGCCTTCCCGGAACATCTCATTTGCAACCAGATTGGACATGCACTCCAGAAGGACCACGCAGTCCTTCGGAATGAGCAGCTCATCCAGCTCTGTATATCTTTCAATTGTCTCGAAGCCTTTTCCTGCACGCATGTGCCGGTGTCTGCGGATGCGCCTGTGGCTTTCTTCGTCAAAAGCCTGCATGGTGGCGATATAGATCCTTCTGGCTTCGCCAAGGGAAAGTACGGTTTCTTCCGCAAAAGCAGATTTTCCGCTTCCGCTGCCTCCTGTTACAACAACCAGCATATTATTTCAGCTCCTCGTACTGTTCTACATTGATATCACCAAAGGTACTCATGGAATTATATACTGCACAGGACAGATCCATCATCGGAAACAGTGCCACAGCTCCGGTTCCCTCGCCCAGGCACATGCCGGCGTGGATGATCGCTTCCTTGCCAAGCTCCTTCAGGAGCAGCTGTGCTGCAGGCTCTTTGGATACATGAGACGCAATGATATGATCACTTACCTGCGGGCAGATCTTTACTGCGATCAGTGCAGATACGCAGGAAATAAATCCGTCCATGACAACCGGCATTCCAAGTGCTGCTCCTCCAATGAATACTCCTGCCATTCCTGCAATATCCAGTCCCCCTACCTTTGCCAGGACGTCAATGGCATCTGAACGATCCGGATTATTCAGGGCGATCGCCTTTTTGATCGCATTGATCTTCCGGACAAGCCCTTCACTGGTCAATCCGGCACCACGTCCGGTCATATCTTCCACCGGTTTTCCGAGAAGCACAGCTGCTACCGCACTGCTGGTGGTGGTATTTCCGATGCCCATCTCGCCGGTTGCAAGAACCTGATAGCCTTTTTCCTTCAGCTCCTCTGCCATGGCAATTCCGGCTTCGATGCCACGGATTGCCTGACCTCTTGTCATTGCCGGCTCTCTGGTCATATTTCTGGTCCCATAGGCAACCTTAAGATCTGTACGGACCTTTGTATCTGTGACCATTCCCACATCTACAGGAAAAAGCTCTGCTCCACACTGACGGCACATCACACAGCAGGTAGTAGTCCCTTCCAGAAAATTCTCAGCCACAACAGCCGTCACTTCCTGTCCGGTCTGGGTCACACCCTCTTCTACAACTCCATTATCCGCGCACATGGCAACCACTGCTTTTTTCTCCACACGTACCTCCGGTGTACCTGTGATACCTGCGATCTGTGTCAGCATATTCTCCAGCTCTCCCAGAGAATGCAGGGGCTTTGCAATACTGTCCCATCTCTTTCTCGCCCCCTCCATAGCCTTTTCATCCAGAGGGCGGACTTTCTTCACTGCCTCATCCAAAGTCATCATTTGCTACCTCCAATCCTTTTACCTGTGGTAAAAATAATAAATTTACTAAAGATATAATTCAACGCCAGCACGATAAATTGTGTGCAGAATTTTGCAAACATATCCCGGAATCCCAGGATCTCCGCCAGAAACCATACGCCACCTACCTCAATGACCATGGTCACCAGACGGGCACTTATAAATTTCAGAAAGGGCCGTATATGATCCCTCCATGTTTCACAGCGGTCATGAAATACAAATCTGGAATTCACAACATAGGCAAACAGGATCGCCAGGATGATCGATATGATGTTGGCACTCATCAGCGGGATTCCCATTGCCCTCATGATATAAAAGCTTAACAGATTTACGAGAGTCGTACAACCACCCCAGAAAATATAACGGATCACATCATTTTCATAGAATTTAAGGATCCACTTTTTCATTGGTATCTCCTCCTCGTATGATCTTTGATACGATATATCTTGGACGACGTTTTACTTCCTCATAGATCCTGGCGATATAATATCCGATGATCCCAAGGCTCATCATCACAGCACTTCCGATAAAGAGCATCACGATCAGAAGTGTGGTATAGCCTTCCACCGCATGCCCGGAAAAATACCGGACCAGAGAATAGACCAGAAGGAGCAGGGAGCACCCAAAGCAACCCACAGCACCGGCTGTTACAAACTGCAGCGGAAGTGTTGTAAATGCCACGATATTCCGAAACGCATAGCTGATCAGCGTTCCTGCAGACCATTTGGATTCTCCGGCCTCACGCTCCTGCACCTCAAAAGGTACGGAGATGCTTTTGAAGCCTATCCAGGATGATGCCGCCCGGAAAAACATGCTGCGCTCAGGCATGGCGAGAACACTCTCCACCGCTTTCCTGTCCAGCAGCTTGAAGTCGGAAGCGTTTTCCATATCAAAGCCGGTGGCACGGGACATGATCCGATAGAAAAATCCGGCACTTTTTCTGTGAAAAAGAGTTTCTTTTCCCCGGTTTTTCTTGATGCCCTCCACAACCTCGTAGCCCTGCTTCCAGAGCCGGTACATTTCCAAGAGGATTTCCGGCGGATGCTGCAGGTCACAGTCCATCACTGCCACCGCATCTCCGCATGCCTGTGCAAGGCCGGCCACGATTGCTGCTTCTTTTCCGAAATTTCTGGAAAAATGCACACCTGTCACATTTTTATCTTCCCTGGATACTTTTTCTATGGCTGCCCAGGTCCCGTCAGAGGAACCGTCATCTACCAGGACCAGTTCATAACGGATCCCGGCCTGCCCCAGGAGCTCTCTGAGAGTCCGGCAGGTTTTCTCCACCATCGGTTCCTCGTTACAGGCAGGCAAAACTACCGATAATCGGCTCATTTCTCCTGTTTTCCCCTTTCTTTTTGTTTTCCCTGGCGCCGGTAAGATATTACGATCCCGGCAAACAGGATCAGGCCAAGCACCGTCAGTATCATTCCGGGCACAATATACGGTGTACAATATCTGAGTGCGATCGTATGCCTGCCTTTTTTTAATTCCAGTCCCATATACATACTGTTTGCCTGCACAAGTTCTGTTTTTTCTCCATCTACATAGGCGGTAAAGCCTGCGCTGTATGGAATGGAAAATACCAGGATCTTATCGGAAGTGGTTGTGATATCTCCACGAATGCAATTTGTCTCCGTTTTGATATTCTGAAGACTTTCTTTTCCAAGCTCCTCTGTCTGTTCTTCAACAGAAGCCATGGGCTGACATGCCACATACAGATCATCAAAGGTATATTCTCCCGGCATGGAGAATGTCAGTGTCATAGTTCCTGCAGAATAGTTTTTATATCCCATATTCAGAAGAAAATTATGTCTTCCGCTGTAGCCGTTGTATTTATCTGTAAAGATCCGGATAGTCTTGTCCACGGAGCCCAGCGAAACATCCACTGCTGATTCCTTGCTTTCTTTCCAGTAGCGCCAGTTATTGTCTTCATAACGCACGGTATTCTTCTCATATTCTGTCATGGAATCCCATTTTTTATCACTGACCACTGCACGTGGAGAATAGGCATTAAAATCCAGATTTTTTGCCACAAGATAAACCTCTGCCTCCGGCTCTCCCTGATATCCGATCTGTACGGTTGCTCCTTCTTTGGCCACAATGATCTTTCCGTCTTTGATCTTACAGCCTTTTCCTGCTTCCAGTGTAAAATCTGCTTTCTTATCGTCAAAGATGAGGTCTGTCTCAGAAAGACTGCTGTCCTCCAGAACTGCCCCCTGCAGGAGTGCCTGCTGCTTTTCGGTCACGGAAAGCTTTTCATACTTTTCTCTGGGGATCCAGGAATCATAGGTATAACCAAGAGGAAGGGAATCCTCGTCTTCGTAGATCCTGTATTTTTTTGTGACTGCTGCTTCACTGTCATAGCCGTATGGCAGATACCCATATCCGCTTTTTTTGATGGCAAAATATTTCACCGAGGCAAGACGATCTAGGATACTCCGTCCGTCTAGGCTGCTGTAATGATAATCCCAGGGGGTATTCAGATACATCTCATCAAAGAAACGGCTGATATTTCCATTGGCCACACTGAAATAATAGGAAGTACTGTTGGTTCCCATATACATGGCAGTGTTTACATAAGAGCCCGTTTTGTACTGGTCATATCTGGTAACCGCTGAATCGTCCATTGACCGGATCGCTTTGTCCGGTCCGGACTGAAGCTTCTCCAGCGCCTGATCCTTTTCCTCAAATTCTGACAGATAATCTTTTTCGTAAGAATACTGGTATGAAACATTCAGAAGGATGCTTGTCACAAGCACGGCCACGATCATTCCACAGAGATATTTTCCCTGTGTAAATACGTTTCCGTAGGAAACCACTGTAAACACAGCCAGGACCAGCATCATCAGTGCCATGATATTGCGTTCCGTACGAGCGGATTCTGAAAACAGTGCCAGCACGCCATATATCAGCAGCATCACAAATATCCGTCGTTTTTCCCTGATGCCCAGCGTAAACAGTTCCGGATATGCCTGTACCAAGATATATGCGATCAGCATTCCATACGCCCAGATCCATCGGTTGGACACGTATGAAAATCCATTCAGTACATGACCTGCAAAGGGGATCAGCAAAAACAGATTCAGAAGCACAAAGCCCAGCTTCAGTCCCGTATATTTTTTCTTTTTGGAAAAGATCACAAACACGCCTGCCATTGCAACTGCGGAATATCCAGCAACTCCCCACTGGATCATATTTTCGCCGATCAGGCAGCCGAGATATTTTTCGTAGTAAATGCGGTCATATAACAGCGGCACATAATTCTGCGCCTGAAAGCGCTCTGTTCCAAACAGAGTCATGACCACAGGTAAAAAGATCAGTGCAGCGATCATAAGTGCGACCAGATAAAAGCCAGCAAATTTCAGGAACCACTGAAATACATCTTTTACTGAACGCTTACGGAATATTCCAAAATACCGGAAAGCTGCATACAGCACCATAAAGATACTGATCATATAAAAGAAATAAAAATTAGACATTGCCGCTACAGCCGTCGCACAGATAAAAAGGTATGGCTTTTCTTTTTTGTAAATCTTTTCAATTCCCATAAGGACCAGCGGCAGATAGATCATGGGATTGGAAAAATATGGATGCTTCATGGACGCATAAATGGTCCATCCTGCAAAAATATAAACAAGGCTTCCAAGAAATGTAGCCTGTTTGGGATTCTTGCGGTAAAAGCAGTAAATGCTGAATGTGATACCCGCCAGATAAATGCGGAGAAAGATCAGAAGCTCATATAAGATCTCTGTGTCTTTTTCCGGTACAAAAACGGACAGTAAGGTCAGCGGATCACCGATCGCATAATAATGAAGTGTTGTAAGGATATCGGAACCGTATCCGATATGCATATCCCACATAGGAAGGGAAAGCTTATGCTCCGTCACCAGCGTCTGCAGAACATTCCGCAGATATTTTCCATAATAGGCCAATGCATTGATGTGCTGCGGAACACCGTCATGACTCCAGATCAGGGATTTTCCATTGAAATAAAAACAACTGTAAATAAACAGCGAGATCGCCGCAAAAACAATCGTATACAGAATATAAAAATCTGCTTTTTTCTCTTTCCGGGATTTCTCCTTCGAAAAAATTCTCTTCATGTATATCTCTCCTGTATATGAAAACAGGCCTGCGGTGCGCTAAACACCGCAGGCCTGTCACCTAATGCTTAATCAGCAAGCACACTGTATAAACAGTAACTATTGATCAATAATTAGTCTTCTTTCTTATCTGCTCCGTAAAGAGTGATAAGTTTCTGCAGATACTCATATCTAGCCTGAGCCTCAGACTCGTTCTTAGCAAACAGTCTTGCAGCTTTCTCAGGATTCTGACGCTGCAGAGAATTGTAACGAACCTCACCGTTCAGGAAGTCCATATAGTTCTCCATATCCGGTGTCTTGGAATCAAGACTGAACTTGTTCTCAGCAGCCGGGTTGAATCTGAAGTTGTGCCAGTATCCGCACTTAACTGCCAGCTCTTCCTCTGTCTGAGCTTTGCTCATACCTTTCTTGATACCATGGTTGATACATGGAGCGTAAGCGATGATCAGGGATGGTCCCGGATATGCCTCTGCCTCTGCGATTGCTTTTACAGTCTGGTTGAAGTCAGCACCCATGGAAATCTGTGCTACATATACATAGCCATAGCTCATTGCGATAGATGCCATATCTTTCTTCTTAGTCTCTTTTCCGCCTGCTGCGAACTGAGCGATCGCACCTGTCGGTGTAGATTTGGAAGACTGTCCGCCTGTGTTGGAGTAAACCTCTGTATCGAATACCATAACGTTGATGTCACGTCCGCTTGCAAGAACGTGGTCAACACCACCGAATCCGATATCGTAAGCCCATCCGTCACCACCGAAGATCCACTGGGATTTCTTGGAGAGGAAGTCTTTCTGTGCAAGGATCTCGTTAGCCTTGTCACATCCGCAAGCCTCAAGAGCTGCAACGAGTTTCTCTGTAGCTGCACCATTTGTTGCGCCTACAGCATAAGTATCCAGCCATTCCTGACCAGCTGCCTTAACATCCTCGTTTGTTCCGTTAGCTACAAGGTCTTCGATCTTCTCTTTCAGACCGCCACGGATCGCACGCTGTGCAAGAAGCATACCATAACCGAACTCTGCGTTATCCTCGAACAGAGAGTTTGACCATGCAGGTCCCTGTCCCTTAGCGTTTGTTGTGTATGGTGTAGATGGTGAAGAGTTACCCCAGATAGAGGAACATCCTGTAGCATTTGCAATGTACATTCTGTCACCAAAGAGCTGTGTGATCAGCTTAGCGTATGGTGTCTCACCACAACCTGCACAAGCGCCGGAGAACTCAAGGAGCGGCTGTTTGAACTGGCTGCCTTTTACAGTTGTCTCTTTATATTTAGCGATAACGTCTTCTTTCTGAGGAAGTGTTACACCGTAATCGAAGAATTTCTGCTCTTCTGTGTTAGCTTCAAGCGGAGCCATCTCAAGAGCTTTGTTGCCTTTCTTTCCTGGGCAGACATTTGCGCAGGAACCACATCCTGTACAGTCAAGAGCGGATACAGTCATTGTGAATGTATAGTCTTTCATTCCTGTAAGTGGAAGTGTCTTGATTCCCTCTGGAGCGTTAGCTGTCTCATCTGCTGTCATAGCAACCGGACGGATTGCAGCATGTGGGCAGACGTATGCACAGCGGTTACACTGGATACAGTTGTCCGGAACCCATACAGGAACGTTAACTGCGATACCACGTTTCTCATATGCAGCTGTTCCGGATGGTGTTGTACCATCTACATAATCCTTGAATGCAGATACTGGGAGGCTGTTACCTTCCTGAGCATTGATCTTGCACTGGATGTTGTTTACGAAGTCCTGAGCTTCCTGAGCACCGTGGGATGCGTGAGACATGAAGAGTCCCTCGTCCTCAGCGTTCTTCCAGCTCTCCGGAACCTGAACCTCTACGATCTGTTTAGCACCGGCATCGATAGCTGCCCAGTTCTTCTTAACAACGTCATCACCTTTACGTCCGTAAGTAGCTTTAGCAGCAGCTTTCATAAGCTCGATAGCCTGCTCCTCAGGAATGATTCCTGTAAGTTTGAAGAATGCGGACTGAAGGATTGTGTTGATACGTGTTGGTCCCATGCCAGTCTCAATACCAATCTTAACACCATCGATGGTGTAGAATTTGATATTGTGGTTAGCGATGAAAGCTTTAACCTGTCCTGGAAGATGTTTCTCAAGTCCTTCCATATCCCAAGCACAGTTCAGAAGGAATGTACCTCCGTCAACAAGCTCCTGTACCATGTTATATTTGTTAACATAGGACGGATTATGACATGCAACGAAGTTTGCCTTGTGGATCAGGTATGTGGATTTGATCGGTTTCTTACCGAAACGAAGGTGAGACATTGTAACACCGCCGGACTTCTTGGAATCATAATCGAAGTAAGCCTGAGCGTACATGTCTGTGTTATCACCGATGATCTTGATGGAGTTCTTGTTAGCACCTACAGTACCATCAGCTCCAAGTCCCCAGAACTTGCAGTTTGTTGTTCCCTCTGGTGTTGTAACAAGTGGTGCGCCTGTCTCAAGAGAAAGGTTTGTAACATCATCAACGATACCGATTGTGAATTTCTCTTTCTCAGTGTTCTCATATACTGCTACGATCTGTGCAGGTGTTGTATCTTTGGAACCAAGTCCGTAACGTCCTGTAAAGATCTTAACATCGCTGAACTTGCTGTCGCGAAGAGCTGCAACAACATCAAGATACAGAGGCTCGCCAAGAGCTCCTGGCTCTTTTGTTCTGTCAAGAACAGAGATCTGCTTAACTGTATCCGGGATTGCATCGATAAGAGCCTGTGCACAGAATGGTCTGTAAAGACGAACTTTAACAACACCGACTTTCTTGCCAGCTGCCATAAGGTAATCGATGGTCTCCTCGATGGTATCGTTTACGGAACCCATAGCTACGATGATGTGCTCAGCGTCAGCAGCTCCGTAGTAGTTGAACAGTTTGTAGTCTGTTCCGATCTTCTCGTTAACTTTGTCCATGTACTCCTGAACAACTGCCGGAAGAGCGTCATAATATGGATTACATGCCTCTCTTGCCTGGAAGAAGATATCCGGGTTCTGAGCGGAACCTCTCTGACATGGATGGTTCGGGTTCAGAGCACGGTTACGGAACTCTGCGATCGCGTCCATATCTGCCATATCTTTCAGATCTTCATAGTCCCATGTCTCGATCTTCTGGATCTCATGAGATGTACGGAATCCGTCGAAGAAGTTGATGAATGGAACTTTTCCTTTGATTGCTGCAAGATGAGCAACCGGTGTAAGGTCCATAACCTCCTGTACAGAAGACTCACAAAGCATTGCACATCCAGTCTGACGACAGGCCATAACGTCGGAATGGTCACCGAAAATACAAAGTGCGTGGGAAGCAAGTGCACGGGCAGATACGTTGATAACTCCCGGAAGCTGCTCACCAGCGATCTTGTAAAGGTTCGGGATCATAAGCAGAAGACCCTGGGAAGCTGTGTAGGTTGTAGTCAGGGCACCTGCTGCCAGAGAACCGTGAACGGCACCTGCTGCACCTGCCTCAGACTGCATCTCTGTAACCTGTACTTCCTGTCCAAAGATGTTCTTTCTTCCCTGAGTTGCCCACTCGTCTGTAGCCTCAGCCATTACAGATGAAGGGGTAATCGGGTAAATAGCAGCTACATCAGAAAAAGCGTATGATGCATGAGCGGCTGCATGGTTACCATCCATGGTTTTCATCTTTCTTGCCATTGTTTTTTCCTCCTTAAAGGTTTGTTAAAAAATATATTATTTAGGCTTATGAAGGCCTAAAATTCCATTGGTTATTATATCATAGATTCCCAGTTATGTCCATTTTCTTTCATTGTTTTTTGTATATTATCCTGTACAAACGCCGTTATCTTTTTCACAAATAAAAAAGAGCTGTTCGGAATTTTCCCTCTCCAAACTGCTCTCCTTATCATCTCATACGCTTATCCCAACTCACATCCGGGAATCACTTCTCCTCTTTTCCGAAAAGATCCTTCATGGATTTCCGACGGAGCATTGTCCACAGCTGATCCTGGATCTCCTGAAGCTCATCATGTGCATGGCAGGGAACTCCGTCCTGTCCGTTCCTTGGACACTGATATGTGCCGTTCAGGCACTCAATGATGGACATATCCGGATCGATCGCACTGTATATCTCATATAATGACAGTTCTTCCGGATCTCTCTTCAGCGCGTAACCGCCATGAACTCCGCGGTATCCTTCCACGAGCCCTGCATTCTGAAGCTTCTTCAGTATCTTGTATGCAAAGGGTGCTGTGATCGATTCCCTCTCACAGATCTCGCTGACGCTCAAACGCGGCTCCCACATCAATGCGCGGATAACCCGCATCGCATAATCGCTTTCTCTGGTGATAAACATTTTTAACCTCTCTTCTGTTCAACTAAGCTGCTGATTTATGATAGTTTCCGCATTCCATCCGATCTGCCACGTTCCTGGGTGTTTCTGATGTGCCAGAGAGCCGGATATCCATATTCCCGGAATACTTCATTACCACATACGACAGTATAACCCATTTTTTTATATAATAAAAGGTTATTATTTTCCTGTGATTCATAGTAATCCCCTGTTTTTCCTTTATTTAGCCGAAAAAAGGAAAATACAGCTTGCAAATTTTTCAGTTTACGGTACAATAGGAAACGATTGTAATGCTTTCGTATGTAATTGAAACGATATTTATTTAATGAAAAAAGAGGTATGATATGATTTCAGCAAATAACATCACACTGCGCGTTGGAAAAAAAGCGCTGTTTGAAGACGTTAACATCAAATTTACAGAGGGTAACTGTTATGGATTGATCGGCGCCAACGGCGCAGGAAAATCTACATTCCTCAAAATCCTTTCCGGTCAGCTCGAGCCTACCAAGGGCGACATTGTGATCACCCCCGGTCAGAGACTTTCTTTCCTGCAGCAGGATCACTTCAAATATGATGCTTATCCGGTTCTGGATACTGTCATCATGGGTAATGAAAGACTCTATCAGATCATGAAAGAGAAAGAAGCCATTTACGCAAAGGAAGATTTCACAGACGAAGATGGCATCCGTGCCAGTGAGCTTGAGGGTGAGTTTGCAGAAATGAACGGATGGGAAGCAGAGTCCGATGCTGCTACTCTTCTCAACGGTCTCGGAGTCGACACCGAGTTCCACTATACACAGATGGCAGACCTTACCGGTAGTATGAAGGTCAAGGTTCTTCTTGCACAGGCTCTTTTCGGAAATCCTGATATCCTTCTTCTTGATGAGCCGACCAACCACCTGGATCTTCCTGCTATCGAATGGCTGGAGGAGTTCCTGATCAATTTTGACAATACAGTTATCGTAGTATCCCATGACCGTTATTTCCTGAACAAGGTCTGCACACATACTGCTGATATCGATTATGGCAAGATCCAGCTTTATGCCGGAAACTACGACTTCTGGTTTGAATCCAGCCAGCTTCTGATCAAGCAGATGAAAGAGGCCAACAAAAAGAAAGAGGAGAAGATCAAAGAGCTCCAGGAGTTCATCTCCCGTTTCAGCGCCAATGCTTCCAAATCCAAGCAGGCGACTTCCAGAAAGCGTGCCCTGGAAAAGATCCAGCTGGATGACATGCGTCCTTCCAGCCGTAAATATCCATACATCGACTTCCGCCCGAACCGTGAGATCGGAAACGAGGTCCTCATGGTGGAAAATCTGTCCAAGACCATTGATGGAGTAAAGGTTCTGGACAACATTTCCTTCACTCTTGGTCGTGAAGATAAGGTTGCCTTTGTGGGCGCCAACGAGCAGGCCATCACAACCTTCTTCAAGATCCTTACAGGTGAAATGGAGCCGGATGAAGGAAATTACAAATGGGGCGTTACCACTTCCCAGGCATATTTTCCGAAGGATAACACACAGGAATTCGATAACGACCTTACTATCACCGACTGGCTGACACAGTACTCCGAGATCAAGGACGCAACCTACGTCCGTGGATTCCTTGGCCGTATGCTTTTCCCTGGTGAGGATGGTGTAAAACGTGTCCGTGTTCTTTCCGGTGGTGAAAAGGTTCGCTGTCTTCTTTCCAAGATGATGATCTCAGGTGCCAATATCCTGATCCTGGATGAGCCAACCAACCATCTGGATATGGAGTCTATCACAGCACTGAACAACGGACTGATCAAATTCCCGGGAGTGATCCTTTTCACTTCACACGATCACCAGTTTGTACAGACAACTGCAAACCGCATCATGGAGATCCTTCCTAACGGCAAGCTGGTAGACAAGATCACCACTTACGACGAGTATCTTGCCAGCGACGAAATGGCCAAGAAGCGTCACGTATTCCAGGTTAACGAAGAGGACGCACAGGATAACTAAATCCCATGCTTCTGTAACAAAAAATCTCCCCTGCTTCCGCCTTTACAGGCAGTCAGGGGAGTTTTTTTATCTGTTTTATATGCGCTTACTCCATGGTGATCGGAGCAAGCTTGCCCTGTGTTACATCCAGAAGATCTTTAAGCGGTACCTTCAGGGTAAGGCCTACTCTTCCACCACTTACATAGATCTCATCAAAGTTTTCGGCAGACTGGTCAAACACCACCGGATAATTTTTTTTCATTCCAAGAGGGCTGCAGCCTCCGCGGATATAGCCCGTGATCTTTGTAAGATCCTTTACATGGATCATATCTACTGTTTTTTCGCCTACAGACTTTGCGGCTGCCTTACGGTCCACCTCTTTCTCGATCGGAACTACAAACACATAGTAGCCGCCGCTTTTCCCTTCCATGACCAGGGTCTTAAAGGACTGATCATGAGGGGCTCCTGTAATGTCTGCACAGTGGATCCCATCTATGAACTCTCCACAGTCATATGTGAGTGCTTCATATTTTACTTTTTTTCGATCCAGCATTCTCATCGCGTTTGTTTTGGCTTCTTTTCCCATTTCTGTCACTCCTCGGATTTTTCTCAGTTGTCTTTCCACTCATCAAGCTCATCCAGATCCTCATCATTCATCAGATCCGGGTCATTCCTGTAATTTCCATATTCTTCCTGCTCATCAAAATCCGCCATATTTTCAATATCCATCCGGCGTCTTTTCTGCTGCAGTTTTTCAAAATCTTCATAGCTGTCCCTGTTTTCCGACTCATCAAAACGATCATAGTCTTCATGATCCTCCGGATCTGCATAGCGGGATCTGCTTCCCGTTCCTGCATTCCTTCGTTCCCTGGTGCTGCTGCTCTGGCTGTATCTGCGGCCTCTTCTGTCATCCGAAGCATAATTTCTGTCGGAGGTTCTGTTTCTGCCGGAGGTTCCGGAAGTGCTTCTTCTTTCAGTGGAACTGCCTTTGCTGTTTCTTTCGCTTCCGGATCTTTTTCGGCTGTCTGCATAATTTCTTTCTCGTCTGTCAGAGTTGCGTCCTTCTCTGTCAGATGGTCTGCGGGAACGTCTTTCACCCCGGCTTTCCCGGTCATCGTTTGCCCGGTTTTCGTATGTATATCTGTGATCGTCCCTGTTACGGTCAGAGGTGTATTCACGACTGTTTCCTCTACGGTCCCTTCCTGCCGGCTTCCTGGTCTCCTCCGGCAGAGTTCCATCGTCGTCATCCTCTTCTTCGTCATCTTCCTCATCGTATCGGTCTTTGTTGATGGCGAACTGGATCAGCATACCAAGAATCGCAATTCCCGCTGCCATACCGACACCATATGGAAACTGCGCCAGCCCTGCGATCTTTGCAATGGATAATCCTGCCAGAACACCACCCAGTATACTGGTTCCGACAATGATCACTCCTTTCGCATAACGCATAGCAAGTACTCCCAGTCCCACGCCGATAAGGATGCACAGGAAAAAAGAAAAAGAACTGGTCGGATGGACCAGATAGATACTCAATGTTATTCCGATACCAAATCCCAGTACAAAGATTCCTGCCCTGTAGATCAGAAACGAAACAACAGCCAGTACGATCCCCAGTCCCGCCATGGCACCTGCGATCACCATTTTATCCTGAACACCGGACATATAGGTTACACCAAAGCCGGCGCCTGCTCCGATGATAAATCCAAAGATCATCATCCAGAACCGGAGGATACGATATCCCAGGATACAGTTCAAAAGCCCGAAAACGCAGAGCACTCCATATACGATCACCATCAGCTGGCTGATCTGTTCCATACCTCCTGCTCTCTGCAGTATGTCAAATCCTCTTGACAACATATCCATATTCATAACTTACTCCTCTCTTTCCAAAACCTCCGGAAATCTTCCCGAAGATGTTTCAGAAAATAAAATATATGGTATAAAAATTATCCATCACTCCATAATGATACTCCACCTGACCAAGTCCGTGAAGTTTCATATAATACTGTGCCACATTCTGTACCACACCATCATCCAGCAGTTCCTGACAGGCTTCGGAAAAAGCCTCCTGACTGCCAAACTTGAAACGCACTACAGCCGCACCATTATCCAGTCTCATCTTACAATAATCATATATGTCCTGCCAGCTGTAATCTTCAAAGTACCCCTGGTTCAGCACATAAAAATCCAGATCCTTCGCAGTACATGCCGGAACTGTCAGTTCTTCCGATGGTGTATAGGTTTTTTCATATTCTTCCGGGAAAGGGCAGAGATAATCGTAAATGATCGTCTTATGTTCTTCCAGCTGTGCGGCATCTCCATTTAAAAAATCCGGCTGATCCCCATTGGTAGCATCTACATAATAATACTCCTGGCCTATTTTTACAATATCCCATGCATGACCCTCTGTACTTCCTTTTGTGCTTCCGTCCACATAAATACAGGGAATATCCAGCCTTTCCAGAAGATACTGGACAGCTCCTGCATATCCGGCACAGACTGCGGATTTTTTCCAGAAAACACCTGCTATGCTCTGATCATCCTCCCCGGTCTGATACTGGGTATGGTCAATAACATACGTATAAACAATGCGTACCTTCTCGTAGTCACTGGCATCCTCCGGGATCAGGGCTCTGACCTCCTGAAAGCTCTGCTCCATCGCCGTCTGTATCTCATCGATCTCGCCGTCTGTATAAGTATAGCCCGGAGTAAAAACGCAGTAATCACTGTCTGAATACGTAGTTTTGTAGATTTTTTCACGATTGTGGACCCAGAATATCTCCGGGTGGTCTTTCAATACTGCATGATAGCTTCTGTCAATACTGTCATCATCGGAGATTGTCAGATAAAACTCCTTTTCCCGGGCACGGATTCCTTTCAGCAGCTCCCGATATACTCTCTGCTCTTCTTCCGTAAGCTGTTTGAAATAATATTCCTGATGTCCTTCTTCACTCTGGGCAACCTCCATCTGACGCAGTTCCTCTACTTCCTTTGGTTCCCCTGAAATAATGCTCTTTGCTATGGATTGGATCTGATCCAGTGCCCCTGCCGAAGCGCTAAAGGGCTGAAGGATCACTGCGGCTGTAAGCACTGCGGCTGCCATGGGGCAGAAATTTCTTTTTTTCATAATATCATGTCCTATGTCTGAAGCAGCGATTGTAAGAAAAGGCAGCCTCCCGTGGGAGACTGCCCTTATCTTCAATCGCTGTCCCTTAGTTTTCCATTTCCAGTGTTTCTACATCATCATCAAATGTATCCACTGCATCGTCCATGGTCTCCTGATCCAGAGTCAGCGTCTCAACTTCATCTTCTTCCTCATCCTCCTGCAAAGCCTTATTCTTAAAATCTGCAAGAAGGTCACTGGAAACAGTATCACCGGATGCCAGTGCATCCTTCAGTGCATCAGATCTAACCACATCCGTGAGGAGCTTTTCTGCACTCTCTTCTGTCAGAACATCATTCTCTGTAGCTGTGGTCTTATTTTCCTCCGCTGTTGTATCCTGATAGAAGGATGGCTTTCTGATATAACGGAAGCTTGCACTGTATGCCTCACCAACCGTTACACCATTCTTGCTTGAGGAACAATGTACTGCAATCCAGTCGCCGGAATCCGTCTTTCCGCACAGGATACCAACGTGGTTGTTGCTTCCTGCTTCCGGTCCTCTCTGGAATACCAGATCTCCTGGCTGTGCATCTGCTTCGCTGACAACACCGGCCTTCTCCCATTGGTCAGAGGTTCCATCTCCAACTGCTGCCTGCATTCCCTGATCCTTATATCCATTGATCACTGCCCAGGTAACAAAGCCGCTGCAGTCCAGACCATATGCACGGAGCGTACCGGAGCTTCTGCTGCCGTCTGCAGATACCTTCTCAACGGAGCCCCAGCTTGGATCTTCTCCGATCACCGTAGATTTACCGCCCCAGAAATATCCGACCTTACCAACCAGTGAATACGCTGCGGTGATAACATCTACACGATCCTCAGAAACATTGTCTCCCACGCTTTCACGGACAAAGCCCTTGGATGCGGTAACTACCGCACAGAGAAGCTTACAGTCTGTTTCCACATATTTCTTAAGGACGCTTCTGTCTTCCTTTGCAATATTGTTCTTCTTGATGTAGTAGTTGATCTTGCGATTTCCGTAGGATATCTTGGTAATATCCTGCTTGTCCCTGACGATGGGGTTCATCTCCGCAAAAATCCTTGCCAGATCATCCTTGCAGGATGCATCCAATGTAAATGACGTTGCTCCTGCTTTGCTCTTTTCGTAAATATAAACAGCAAGGATATCCTGCCAGTTTCTTACCAGAAGTGTATTCTCCGTATCGGTAAGCTTGTTCTTCTCTTTATATTCTCTTTCGATCTCTTCCATGACAGAAGCAAAATCATCAGAGAAGGACAGATGATAATTGCTCTTAAGACTATCCAGATAAAAATCCTTGCCCGCATGGAGATTGGATACCATATTTGTCACATAAACAGGATCTCCGATCTGTGTTGCTGTGGCGTTATTTCCATCTGTGATCTCTGTATTCTTGTTATCTTCCGTGCTGCTATCATCTTTTTTGTTGTCTTTTTTGTTATCACTGTCGTTCTTGTCGACAGCTGCAAGCTTGGCTTCTGCCTCAGTCAGGATCTTATAATTCGTAACCTTGGCCTTTTCTGTATTAGACAGTGCCTCATAAGCTGCACGTACGCTATCTATCTCCGCTTTATCTGCTGCTGTGATCGTTCTGCCTGCCAGTGCTTTGATCTTCCGGATCACCGCCTGTACCTTTGCAGAGTCATCCCTGGCCGGTCTTGCCGTCGGTGCAGGTGTTGCGGTTGGCTCCGGCGTTGCCGTTGGTGCAGGTGTCGCTGTCGGTTCCGGTGTTGCCGTTGGTGCAGGTGTCGCTGTCGGCGCAGGTGTTGCAGTTGGCTCCGGTGTTTCCGTCGGCGCAGGTGCCGGTGTATCTGTTGGCTCCGGCGCTGTAGTTGGTTCCGGTTCCGGTGCAGCAGTTATTTCCGGTTCCGGTGCAGCTGTCGGCACCGGTTCTGCCGGAACTTCTGGTTCCGGTTCACTTACCTCGCTCCCGTCTCCTGAAACACCTTCCTCAGCAACAACATTATCTGCTTCCTCGGCGGCTTTTACTCCGGTTGGAATTGCCAGTACCATAGCTGATAACATCGTGATGCAAAAAAACTTATTCAGGTACTTGTTCTTCATATTTATTAAGATGCTCCCTTCTTTCCTTGAACATCCCTTTACTTCCCCTATAATAAAGGTCTGCCTTAAACCGTTTGATAACTTAAAGTTTAATTCAATTTATTTTAGCATACGAAAATCGTGAAATCAACTGTTCTGGTAGGATATCTCCTTCAATTCATCTATTTTTCACTTTTTATTCACATTTTTGTAAGATTTTTTAGAGTTTACCATAACGTAAAAAAGCCACAGTGCTCTCACACACTGCGGCTTTTTATATACTGTCAGACAGTCACTGCCGGCTGTCCGCCCATATGAAACTGTTTTCTGACACAGAGCTGAAAAATCCCCTGTACAACCTGATAGCACACCCGAAGGATAAAACGGATGTCATCGGCAATGCACCGCGGGCTTTCCAGATAATATGCATGACGCTCACGGATATATTCCACAAGTTCCTCAAAGCTTTCAAACTGCTTCGCTTCTTCCAGCTGGCTGTCTGCTGCGCCGCTGAGGATACATTCTCTCAGGCGGTTCTTCAGCTCAGCTTCATAAGAATTATGTGCTGCAAGATTTCCTTTGTATGTTTTGTTATGAGGAAAAGTAAAATAATCAGCCATATAATGCATGACCTCACCGAATCTTCTCCAGTATACTCTGGCATTCTCTTCCTCCGGGTTCTTCTCGACAAGCGCCCTCATCTTATTCTGGAGGTGATCGAATGTTCCGAAAAACTCATGTCTGGTGGTGAGAAACGATGGTTTCAGATCA
This sequence comes from Blautia sp. DFI.9.10, assembly GCF_024461705.1. Classification (NCBI taxonomy): domain Bacteria; kingdom Bacillati; phylum Bacillota; class Clostridia; order Lachnospirales; family Lachnospiraceae; genus Blautia; species Blautia sp. DFI.9.10. The sequence continues at coordinate 108,966 of NZ_JANGAA010000001.1, read as the reverse complement.
GGCATGATATTGCCCAGGCAAAACGCTTTTCTGTGCTGCTGGAGACTGTACACCTCAGACATCTGGTCAGCCAGGTATCTGCCTAACAGTATATGTGATTTTTTACGCAATTTTTTCCCTCTTCCTTCTTTCCTGATCCAGATCCTGACCGGCCAACAGTAATTTGGTTCCGCCCGGTCCTCTTCTGGGATCCATAAATCATCCGTTTACCGGAACCAACTTTACTATAGCACTGTTTTTTCAAATAATCAAATAAAGATTATGTAAATTTTAATCCAGATCAAAAAGCTGCCGCTGCTTCAGATCAATAGATGCCCAGACGGTACTTGTCTTCGGTTCTCCGTAAAGATAAACCGTGCTGGAAACCTGAGCAGCATATATAATTCACTTTTTGTTCCAATCCCTCCGTCAAGTCCAACACTGTTGTGCGCAGCTTCAACCAGGGTCTTTGCCCTATCTTCAGTAACTCCTCTGCCACGCATCTTTTTATCATGCCAGATCTTTCAGATCCCATTTGCTCCAAGCGCAATCACATCTTTTGGCAATGGTGCTTTTTCAAGCACTGCCAGGCCGCTTATTGCATCAAATCGTGTATATAATCCCAGATATTCCGAGAAATGTATTGCAAGCCATCTCTGAATCCTGTTTGCAGATATGTTGTGCTGCTTCATGATCCCGTCACGGCTGTATACCAGGTCTCTTATCAGAACTGCAATCTTTTTATTCTCAGTCTTAAGTGTCTCTGCCCAAAGGCTGAAAGAATTGAACCCTTCCAGATCGTTATGAAAAGAAAAAATACGTTTTGTAAGTTCGCGTCCTCTGTTATCAAAAGCTCTTGCATAATGTATCTGGCTTCCGATATCAACTCCGACAACCATTGTTGAATCTGTTACTTGCTCAATCTTTTCATTCTGTGTATAATTCATTTGGAACCTCCAGTGCTTGATTGTTTTGTTTACATCCGCCAAGATGCAACTCAATCATACCTTGAGGTTCTTTTTTATTCAATTGGCGCTTTTAATTAATTACAGGAATGCTCCTTATTATATTTTTCAATCTCGTCATCAATAATTGAATCTACATGAGGGAACAGACAACCGGGACCTCCATAGGTAATACATGGAATGAAATGTCCGTGTGGTGCATACTCCTCACATGCTCTTCTGACCTCCTTACGGATCTCTTCTTCTGTGGAATCCACACGGTCTACGATCGAAGCATCGATTCCGCCCATAAGTGTCATTCTTCCGTTCAGCTGTTTCTGGAGCTTCGGAATATCATTCTGCGGAAGTGTTCCCTGCCAGATGTCAATCCCAAGATCAACCATATCCTCTATGATCGGTTCCATGAAGGAATCTGCGTGATGCATGACGATCACTCCATGGTCTTTCATATATTTATAGGATCTTTCATACTGTGGTTTGATAAATTCTCTCCATGTGTCCGGACTGATGAACAGGAACTGCTTGGAACCCCAGTCATCGTGGGAAAGGATGATATCCGGGTGGAGATTATCAACGATCAGCTTTGTAAGCTGAAAACGGTACTCCCCAATGGCATTGCAGAGATCCATCATATCCTCCGGCTCAAGAAGGAAGTTCACCAGCATATCCTCAAATCCCATCAGGAAGTGAAGCCTCTCAAAAACACCTGTAGGCATAAATGCCATGAAAAGGCTTCCTGAATCCTTTATCTCCTGTGCCTTCTGTTTAAATGGTTCCCATAAAGCCGGATCCGAGCACTGACCGACAATATCCGGGATCACCAGCTGCTCTTTCCATTCTGTGATATCATCAATGACCTTGTTGTCCTCTGTTACATGTGGCATTGCAGCCAGCTGTTCCTGGGGCCAGAGGATCTCAGTCCCGAAAAGATCCTTCATAGGCTCCATACCACGGTGACGGTTTCCACGCACATAATTATTTGCCGGGTTCGGCGGGTAAAAGGTCGCACCCTCATACTGTCTCAGAAGTCGTTCCGGCCTGCCGTCCTTTTTTATCGTTTCAAGTAAAATCTCCGATGCTTTCAACATAATGCTTCCTCCTTTATTATCCTGTGATCTTTCAAAATACCCGATCACTTATCTTTATGATCTTGCGTCAATCTCAGCCTGATACTGAAGAACCTTTTCCTTTGTGATCTTAAATCCAAACACCAGAAGCAGAAGACCTGCCAGACAGAAAATAGCTGGAACAAGTGCAAAGGAAATCGTCATTCCCTGACGGGCCGTTCCCTCAAGAACAACTCCGGATTTCCAGCCTACCGCCACAAGACAGGCGCTGAGGATCGTTCCTCTTAAGAATACGGCAATCTTCAGCGGAAGATTCTGTAATCCCATGATCCATCCGGATGCATCTTTTCCGCTCTTCCATGTTGCATACACTACAGTGTCCGCATAAAGTGCAGGTGAAGCTGCAAAAGCCATACCATAGAAGAACTGGGCAAGTGTCATAAGGGCGATCACTGTCATTGCATTTCCATAGAAAATATATACAAGGAACAGTGATACTGCCATTCCTGCATAAGCAATGATCATAGTTGTACGGGACGATATTGCTTTTGCAATGTATCTCATGGAAAAAGCTCCGATGATGGCACCGATGGCAACACAGAGAAGATAAGTGGTCATCAGTCCCGGATTTCCCATTGCATCCCTGAAATAGTAAATAGCAGATGCTGCTGTTACAAATTTCACACACCATTTTGCAAGGTCTGCCAGCATCAGGACCATAAGAGGCGGATTCTGAAACAGGGAAGCAAACATCTCTCTGATCGTGATCTTTGTTTTGTCATTTTTCTTTCCTGCTGTTTCTGTTTCAATCTCTTCATAGCCTTCCGTCATCTTGAAATGGGCAAAATAGGTTACGACCATCAGAATACCCAGGCAGAAAGCTGCTGCTGCAAATTTATTTTTCTCACCGACATATCCGGCAAGAAGTGTTGCAAATGGAAGACCCATATAGGAAAACAATAGACCGCCTATGTTATTCCAGGTTGCCCTGGAGGATGCAAGCGTTGCTTTGTCTTCCGGTGTTTTGCCAACAATACTGATCAGGGTTGCATTGGCAACATAGCTGAAATTCCATGCCACATGAGATGCGATGGATGCGGCAATGATCACCACTGCCGAAAGCCATTCATTATCACTGACACGTATGAACATGAATGCGTACAGAAACGGCACCATCCACGGAACCATGATCAGCCAGGAACGATAACGCCCCCATTTCTTTGCTTTTGTGCCATTGATGATTCCTCCGTAAAGCCAGGACAGACATGCATCAACAATGGTAAATACGGAATTGATCACACCAGCTACACCAGCTGCAAAGCCTGCCAGATCCGTCAGAAATGTCATAAAGTAAAATGTCTCGATATTACTCATAAGAACAAATCCGGCATCACCAACACCAAAGAAATATTTCAGGGCATTTGTAAGACCCTTTTTCTGTTTCGGATCTTGTTTCGGTATTTCATTTTTACTCATTTTCTTTCCCCCTTCGCTGTTTTTTGTGGGGCCGGCCATTTCCACAACTTCACGTTACCTTTGATGGTTATAGTATAGTTGTTTTTTTCTTGTTCGTAAATCCGCACACTTCTTCATTCTTTCTCCAATGCTTCATACTTTTTGTACAGTTATTATTGTAAATATGCACAAATAATTTCCCCTCCGTTTTCTTTTTATTTTCCGTCTAATATGTTATAATTTCCTATAAATACAAGGCTTTTATGAATTGGAGGAAATATTTTGAATAAAAGAGAGCATTTTGTGAATAGCCCGCATACAGGCTTCCATCTTAATCTCCAGATCATTGCTGACGATTTTGCGGAGAAAAAAGAGGATGTTTCCATCCTCTGCCGTGAAGACCCCCTGACGCTGGATGGTCTTCGCATATATCAGGCAGGAGCCCTGCTGAAGCCATGCTACCTTTATCTTGTCTTCGGCAATTCTCTTTCCGAAAGCTTCCTGCGATACCAGAACATCGCATTTGTAGTGGTGGGCTCCGGTGATCTTTCCTGCTTTTCCGAAAGCTGCAGGATCCTTCACATTAAGGGAACCCTTTCTTTTTCTGAGGTCTTCAACCAAATACAGCAGACCTTTGACAGATATTCTGACTGGGACAGTAAACTCCAGCTTGCACTTGGAAGTATCGATCCGCTGAATGAGATGCTGGAAGCCAGTCTGGATATATTTCATAATCCGGTTTTTGCCCACGACACCAACTTTTATATCCTTTCTTCTCCCCGGCACGTAACCGGTATGTCCGAATGGGTCCATGACCAGCGTACAGGAAGACTCATCGCACCTTTAAGCCTGATTCAGGATTTCAAGCTTGACGCCGAATACCAGCGCACACTTATCACCCACGGCGCCAATATTTATTCCGAAGAGCTCCGCGGTTACCGTATCCTCTACATGAATCTCTGGGTCAGCGGCAATTATCAGGGCCGGCTTTGTGTGGATGAGCTCCAGACGGAGATACAGCCCGGACATTTTTCTGCTCTTGAGTATCTTGGCTCCTTTATCGAGCTGTGCATTCGTCGGCACAATCTGTTCCAAATTTCAATGGGAAATGACTCCCGGCAGTTTTTCACGGAGTATCTTTCCGGAAAGCTCACAGAACTACAAGCAGTTACCGATCAGATCCAGTATCTGAACTGGAATCGCCATGACCGGTATCTTGTACTTCGTCTGGAAACCCAGCAGCAGGATGACCGTATGCACTCTTCCATCGCCACACTGGGACACATTGAAGCCCAGATCCCGGAAGGTCTGGCTTTTACCTATCAGCAGGGAATCGTTGTGATCGTTAATCTGTCCTTTAAGCACTCTGTATCTTCCGATGTTATCAGTTCACTTGCGATCATCCTGCGCGAAGGGCTTTTTAAAATGGGAGTAAGCTCTGAATTTCGTGATTTTCTCCTGATCCCTCAGGGCTATATTCAGGCTGTTTCCGCCTTGCGCCTGGGCAAAAAAAGTCAGAGCATGGCCTGGTGCTATCATTTTGATGCTTATCTTCTGGAATATATGCTTTCCCAGATCAGCCATCAGATCAGTCCCGAGCTTCTGGTCTCTTCACGGCTGGATGCACTGCAGAATTATGACCGAAAAAACAATACTGAGCTGTATCACACACTCAAGGTCTATCTGGAGCATGAACGCAATTCTCTTCAGACAGCCCGTGAGCTTTTTATACATAGAAGCTCCCTGACCTACCGTCTGGAGCGCATCCAGAAGCTCACAAAGGTTGATCTGGATAATCCGAAAGACCGGCTTCTTCTGCAGCTCTGCTTTCTTCTGCAGGAAAAGGACCAGACTGTCACCTGACAACCTGGTCCTTTTTTCTGTTTATATCTGTAAAAACTCCAATCCGAAATAATGTTCCATCCATAGCCTGATGGTTTCTTCCGAATCACTTATTTTCGTTTCAATGGATCCATCTTCCTTCTGGATCGTAAGAACATCCCCAGTCAGCGCAACACTTCCTTCCGGTCTGCAGATGCTCACCACTCTTTTTCTGGTAAATAATACATCTGGAGATTTTGCACAATAGAAATTCAGCAGTTCAAAATCTGCTTCTACTGTAGGAGTCTGTGAAAATCTGAGTATTGGCAGATATTTTTCTTCTTTCCTTCGTTCAACAAGTATCTCTCCGTTTGTATTTCCCGGCTTCATGTTAACACGGTACCATCCGTTTTTTTCTCTGTGGATACCATCCTTCATAAGAACCGGCTTCTTGGGACCGGGACCTCCGTATCCTACATCACAGTAATAGCTTCCTTCCTCAAAAATAACAAGGGTTGCCCGGTGCAGGACCGGCGGAAGCTCTTCCCGGTTCCACAATATCCTTACCGCCACAGGGATCACACGGAAATCCAAAGCTTTCAGAAGCTCATAAAACAATTTATTCAGCTCAAAGCAATATCCGCCTCGTTTTCTGACAATGATCTTCTCATAAATATCTTCCGACCTCAGAGAAGGAATCCTTCCCTCGTCAAAAACTTCCAGATTTTCAAAGGGAATACTGCAAAGATGAAGGTCCATTATCTTTTCCAGACATTTTTTATCTGTTCTTAATTCACCCTCATATCCGATCCTGTTCAGATATGCCTCCCGTTCTCTGTCATTCATTTTTTCACTCCTGTTCTATTCAAGAAGATAACAGCTGGTATAGGCGATCGTACAGGGACCATAATAGTATTCCAGACCATTTGCCTGGCATACCTGTGTTACCAGCATTCCATAGGCTTCCATCGAAGAAAATGCCTGTTCGGGGAAACGGCATGGAGCATCCGGATATGTACACGTTTTACATTTTGTACAGCACCCGGCCCCTATGGGGAGCATGCCCGGCCATCTTTCTCTGAGCATTTTTTCAAATTCATAAAAATTCTGTTTATGAACCGCTTCGGTCTCCATCATCGTCTCTCCGTCCAAAGGATCCTCCAGTTTCCCCACTGTCTGGACAATAATGCCTTCCCTGTACTTTTCTATCTTTTTTCTGCATACTTCAAGATCTCCGCATCCGGGAGGACAGCTCCAGCGTTTTGCATACATATGGCAGGTATTATTTTTGCACATTTCCCTTACCTCCGGCATAAGCTGGATCGAATCGCTCTTCAGAAGTGCTACATGAGAAAATCCTGCCTTTTTTCCCATCTCTTCCAGTTCTTTTATATTAAGCATATCCATTCTCCTCGCATTACGGAAAGCATAAGCCATCCACAAAACAGTCCTGGAACTCCGGCGAAGCTGCCAGCTCCACAAAATCCATATTTTTGACAGTCCGATCCATTTCTTTTCTTTCCTCTTCATTCAGAAGCGCGATCCTTGCACCTTCGCCTGCCGCATTTCCCACCGGCTGTATCCTGGGCAGCAGTCCGGCCGGGAACATCCCGATCGCTGCCGCACTTTCCGGATTCATGTAATTGCCGAATGCACCGGCAAGATAGACCCGTTTAATATCCTTTTCTGTGATCTCCAGTCTTTTCATAAGAAGAAAGATTCCCGCTGCGATAGCCGCTTTTGCCAGCTGTACCTCTCCGATATCCTTCTGTGTCAGATAAACGCCCCTGTCATTTCCCGACTTTTCCGGAGGTACCAGCACAAACACTCCCGCCTTTTCCTGGCCGCTTTCCAGATGACCACTTTCATCAATAAAGCCAGCCAGGTACAGCTGTGCCACAAGATCGATCAGACCTGAACCGCATAAGCCTGCCGGAGCCTTATTTCCTATAGTCGTGTATTCCCATTTTCCATTTTTGTATACTACATGATCTACTGCTCCTGCTCCTCCACGCATCCCGCACTCGATCTTTGCACCTTCAAATGCCGGACCGGCAGCTGTTGAACAACAGGCTAATCTCGTTTTATTTCCAAGGACCATCTCCCCGTTCGTTCCAATATCGATCATAAGGCTGATCTCGTTCTGCTGATCCTGTCTGAGCGCCAAAATGCAGCCACAGGTATCTGCCCCTACATACCCGGCTATATCAGGCAGCATAAGCAGCTGCCCCTTTCTGTGGATATGGAGCCCATATTGCTCTGCATTCAGTGTAAGCCCCTGACTGATCGCCGGATTATACGGTGCATGGACCAGCGATGCCGGAGAAATCCCAAGAAAAAGATGATGCATGCAGGTATTTCCTACCACAGATACCTGACAGATATCTAATGTGCTTCTTCCTGCTTCCTCTGCCAGTTCCTGGAGCATTTCATCAACCGCATTCCGTATGCAGCCGGTCAGCTGCTCTACGCCATGCTCCAGAGCATGATCCGCCCGCATGATCACATCTGCGCCATACTGAGTCTGTGGGTTCATTCTGCTCTTGAGAGCCAGCTGCTTCCCGGTCAATGCATCCATAAGATAGCCGACCACCGTCGTTGTACCTATATCAAAAGCCGCAAAACAGATTTTTTTCTCTTCTCTGCTGATATCCAGGATCTTATTTCCTGCACAGATCACATACCATTCTTCTGCTTCTTTTCTGCAGCCATAAAGCTTCGATGCAATTTCAGTATCAGGCAGAACAGGTCTTTCCACATCCAGCTGTTCTGTCAGCCGCTCCCATTCAGAGCGGTTGTCTCCTGTCTCCGGTTTCTTAAGAATCACTTTTTTCTGTTTCAGATCAGGCCTGAACGCAACCGGTCTCTGCATTCCTTCTGTAAGGATCTCCTCTTCCTGGCATCCGGACAATGTATCTACTTCAAGGTCACTGTGGATTTCCGTCTGACATGCAAGCACCATGTGATCTTCTATTTTAACACGACATTTCCCGCACTTTCCCCGGCCTCCGCAGGGTGCATCAGGAACCAGCTTTGCTTTTCTTTCCGCCTCAAGGATCCTGGTACCCGGTTCCACCAGGATCTCCTTTTCCTCCCTGATAAATTTTATTCGGTACATTTTCATCCCTCCGATGGTCACTGTAAAGCAAAAGCCGCTCTGCCGTCTATGCCATGCACAGACAATACAGAGCGGCCCGTTTTATTTTCCCTTATGCTGCCAAAGCTTTTGCAAGAACTGCTGCGCTTGCTGCATCTTCTGAATATCCATCTGCGCCGATCTCATCTGCAAATTCCTTCGTGATCGGTGCTCCTCCAACCATGATCTTAACATTGCTTCTGAAATCTTCCGCATTAAGTGCTGCAACTGTATCCTTCAGAGCCGGCATTGTAGTTGTGAGCAGCGCTGAAAGTGCAATTACCTTAACATCCGGATTTTCTTTGTAACATTCAATAACCTTCGATGCAGGTACATCAACACCGAGATCAATAACTTCAAAGCCGGCACTTTCGATCATCATAGCAACAAGATTCTTTCCGATATCATGAAGATCTCCTGCTACAGTAGCGATGATAAGTTTTCCCATACTTCCTGTAGCGCCGGATGCAAGATGCGGTTTCAGAACCTCAACACCCTTTTTCATTGCACGGGCTGCTACCAGCATTTCCGGAACAAAGATTTCTCCGTTCTTAAATCTTTCACCTACAACAGCCATTGCATCGATCATGCTGTTAAGAATCTCTGTTGCCTCACAGCCTTCATCAAGAGCTGACTGTACAGCTGCACCTACAAGTTTTGCTTTTCCTTTTTCTACCAATTCTGCTACTTCTGTGATTTTTGACATAATCAAACACCTCCGCTTTTTATTTTTTATCCGCATTCCGCATATGCGTTTTATTTATTTTTTTACAGGTCCGATCAGACCTTCTCTGTATGCTCCGATGTATTCCATACAGTAATCATCCAGACCAAGCAATGCCTCTGTTGCATATACAAGTCCAAGCATATCTCTGTTTGTAGGATCCATGATTGCACTGTCAAGGCCGGCATTCATTGCAAGTACCACAAATCCGAAATTGATAAGCTTACGTACCGGCAGATTGAAGGAAATGTTGCTGATCGCCGCTGTAATGTGGATCATCGGATACTGTTTACGGACACTTGAAATTACTTCCACGTTCATCGCAATACCATCTTCAGATGTACAGAGCATCTCAACCAATGGATCAATATGGATACGATCCGGTGAAATTCCGTACTCTTTCGCTTTTGCCATGATCTTGTCAAATACCTTCAGCCTGTCTTCCGCACTTTTGGGGATACCTGTATCATCGCTTAGAAGTGCGATAACCTGCCACCCTTTATTTTCAGGCTGTGCCATAAGAGGAAAAATCTTATCGATCTTATCCCCTTCACCGGATACAGAGTTAAAAATACCCGGTTTTCTGCAGAATTTGTAAGCTTCTGTAAGAACATCTGCACTGGGACTGTCTACGGAAATCGGAAGATCTGTCACTTCCTGAATACAGTCGATCATCCATTTCAAGGTTTCTACTTCTTCTGCTTCCGGAACAGATGCGCAACAATCGATATAGCTTGCTCCTGAGTTTGCCTGAGCAAGTGCCCGCTGCTTGATGAATTCTGCATCTCTGTTTGCGATCGCCTCCGCCACAGAGGGGATGGATCCATTGATTTTTTCACCTATGATTATCATATTATTTATCCTCCCGTTAACATATTCTGGCCTGCATCAAGAATTGTTACTGTTCATTTCATTCTCAGTAACACGCTTCGCAGAATATTACCAATGAACAGTAACCAAGAATTCTTATTTCAGTTCCATGTCTTTCATATAATGATTGTATCAAAATAAATGCAAAAAACCAGCCGCATTTCATACCATAAACATTGCATTTATTCCTACATTTTGTAGGAATGTTTTTCAGGAAAGACCTTCGTAAGCAGCAATCTAAAATAAGCCCATAAATCATAGCTTTGTCTACGATTTATGAGCTTATGCTAACACTTATTTCATATTCCTTAAATTTCCCTGAAATCCGGTGTCCCGTACAGGTCATACGGAGTACTCTGGTATACGTAATAATTCAACCAGTTCGTATACAGGTTGTTGGCATGGGCCCTCCAGGTGAGGAGTGGTTTGTTGTTTGGATCGTCATCTTTGTAATAGTTCTTCGGGATTTCAATAGGCAGACCCTTGGCAAGGTCTCTCTTATATTCGCCATCCAAAGTCACGCGGTCGTATTCCGGATGTCCCATAACAAAGATTTTACGTCCTCCCTCTGCCATTGCAAGGAACAGACCAGCCTCTTCGCTTTCCGCCAGGACCGTAAGGTCTTTGCATGCATGGATATCTGCAATAGGAACTTCTGTGTGTCTGGAATGCGGCGCAAGAAATACATCATCAAAGCCCCGGACCAGCGGAATCTTACGGTTCAGTACCCTGTGCTGGAAAAGTCCGAACATTTTCTTATCCAGAGGTTTTTTCTTCAGGCCATAAAAATGATAAAGACTGGCCTGCGCTGCCCAACAGAGAAAGATCGTGGAAGTCACATGCTTCTCAGTCCAATCCATGATCTCAGTCAGCTCATTCCAGTAATCCACTTCCTCAAAAGGCATCTGCTCCACCGGTGCTCCTGTGATGATCATTCCATCAAATTTACGTTTCTTTATATCGGTGAATGTTTCATAAAACTTGTTCAGATGGCTGAGAGATGTATTCTTGGCTTCATGGCTCTCCACAGCCATAAATGTCACATCCACCTGCAGCGGTGTATTGGAAAGAGAACGCAGAAGCTGCAGCTCTGTTTCTTCTTTCAGCGGCATCAGATTCAGGATCAGAATATGGATCGGACGGATATCCTGGTGCATGGCACGTTTTTCGTCCATTACAAATATATTTTCTCTCTCCAGGATCTCCTTTACCGGAAGATCCCCCTGTGTTTTGATCGGCATTGTTTGCCCTCCTTATATATAAAGCGTCTCTTATAAAGGAGCCGCTCGGCTTTTTTCTTCAGATAAAAAGTATCTCCAGTCTGTACGGCCTTTACTGCACTCCGGCAAGTTTCCGAAAATCTTCTTCTGAAAGGATCGGAATCCCCAGTTCTCTTGCCTTTTTGTTTTTGGATGAATTGGACTGGATGTCGTTATTGATCAGATAATTGGTCTTTTTGGTAACTGAACCGGTAACCTTGCCTCCCAGGGATTCGATCAGCTCTTTGGCCTCACTTCGATTTCCAAAGTGCACCAGACTTCCTGTGATCACAAAATTCATTCCTTCAAAGATCTGTTCCTGTTTGGGACTGTCCTCCTGAATATGAAGAAAGCTCATCAGATGATCCAGGCGGTGATCATTATCCTCATCCCTAAAATAAGCTACCAGATTTCCGGCAATGACCGGCCCGATGGTATCAATATCACTGACCTCTTCCAGACTGGCATGACGTATCCTGTCCAGATCATTGTCAAAATGGCGGCAGATCACTTTTGCATTAGCCAGACCGATATTTGCGATCCCAAGACTGTAGATCACTCTTGGAAGTGTAGTCTCTTTCGCCCGTTCCAGACTTTCCATAAGATTATCATAGGATTTCTGCCCAAAGCCTTCCATTTCCACGATCTCATCTTTATACCGGCTGATCTCAAAAATATCGCCAAAGTCATGGATAAATCCCCTGGCAATAAATTTCTCCAGTGTTGCCTCGGAAAGTCCGTCGATATTCATGGCATCCCTGCTTGTAAAAAGCCCAAAGGATTTGATTTTCTTGGCCGGGCACCCCGGATTGACGCAGAAAAGACATTCCACATCGTTTTCTTTCTTCACTACCGTTTCCTGTCCGCAGGCCGGGCAGGTATGCGGGATCGGTGCATTACCGCTTCCGGTCAGATTTTCCGCGATCTGAGGAATGATCATATTTGCTTTGTATACACGAATGGTATCTCCAATCCCCAGCTTCAGTTCCTTCATGATACTGATGTTATGCACACTGGCCCTGCTCACTGTGGTTCCTTCCAGTTCCACCGGCTCAAAAATTGCTACCGGATTGATCAGTCCGGTCCTGGACGGGCTCCACTCAATCTCCAGAAGTCTCGTATCACGCATCTCATCGGCCCATTTAAATGCCATGGCGTTCCTTGGAAACTTGGCCGTAGTTCCCAGAGATTCTCCGTAAGCAATATCATCATACAATGCCACAAGCCCATCTGACGGAAAATCATTGGTCGTAACTGCTTCCGCAAAGTAATCCATCGCTTCATCCAGAGTTTCCGCTGTGACTTTTCGATATTCCACAACATCAAAGCCCTGTTCATTCAGCCACCGGAACTGCACCTCCCTGGAATTCCGGAAATCTACGCCTTCCGCACTCACTAAAGAAAAAGCATAAAACCGAACGTTTCTCTTCGCTGTAATTTCGTTATTCAGCTGGCGGACAGAACCACTGCAGAGATTTCTGGGATTTTTGTATTTGGCATCTGCATCTCCGATAGTTTCGTTGATCTTTTCAAAATCCGAATAGGTAATGATGGCTTCTCCGCGAAGTACCAGTCTCCCTTTAAAAGAAATTTTCAGAGGTATGTTCTTAAATACTCTGGCATTATTGGTAATAACCTCTCCCACAATACCATTTCCTCTGGTAACTGCCTTTATAAGCTCTCCGTTTTCATAGGTAAGCACGATCGTTAAGCCATCCAGCTTCCAGGATAAAAGTGTAGGATGTTCCCCGATAAACTCTCTCAAAGCTTCTCTCTCTTTGGTCTTATCCAGAGACAGCATCGGTCTCTCATGTTCCTCCTTGGGGAGCTGCTCCACTGCCTCATATCCTACATTAACGGTTGGACTGTCTGCCAGAACGATCCCTGTTTCTTTCTCCAGTGCGCTCAGAGTGTCGTACAGGGCGTCGTACTCCACGTTGGACATGATCTCCCTGTCTTCCTGATAATAGGCCCTGGACGCTTCCCGGAGCTTTTCTCCCAGCTCCTTCATTTTTTTTATGGATGATTCGTTCATGGCTTCCTCCCGTCCTTTTTTCTGATTTTTCGGAGGAAAGCATCTCCTCCAATTCTTTTCGTTCTTCCGGCCGGATCTCACGATATTTCCCCTCTTCCAGGCCATTAATATACAGATTCATGATCCGAACACGTTTCAGTGTTACGACTTTATATCCGAAATATTCACACATACGACGGATCTGGCGGTTCAGACCCTGGGTAAGGATGATACGAAAACTGTTTTTCCCTGTTTTTGTAACCTTGCAGGGACGTGTGACCGTATCAAGGATCGGCACTCCGCCGCCCATACCACGGATAAATTCTTCTGTCACCGGTTTATTCACGGTCACCTGATATTCCTTTTCATGGTAGTTCCCCGCCTTCATGATACGGTTCACCAGATCTCCTTCATTGGTAAGGAGAAGCAGTCCTTCGGAATCTTTATCCAGCCGTCCTATGGGATAGATCCGCACCGGATAATCCAGATATTCTGTTACTGTCATCTCATTCCGCTGTTGTCTGGTGCTGCAGACAATCCCTTTTGGTTTATGAAAAAGAAGCAGGATCTTTTTTTCCTGTTTTTTTACAGGCTTTCCGTCAATACAGATCTCCGCATCCGGAAGGATCTTCATTCCTGTGGAAACCAGTTCTCCATTAGCAGTAACTCTCCCCGCTTCTGTCAGTCGGTCTGCCTCTCTTCTTGAGCAGACTCCTATATCGCTTAAATATTTATTGATTCTGATTTTTTCGTCCATTGTTCTATTATATATTTTTTCCCACGTGTTCGCAACCGGTTATTTTTCTTGTATTTTCTTTCTCATTATTGTATGATAAACAGAAATATACTTAAATATCAGGAGGAAAAACATGTCAGAGCATACTCCACGTATGAACCGGCTGCTGATCTTTGTCGCTGTTTTCCTGTGTCTGATCTGCGGTATTCTCTTTACCCAGTCATCGGCCGGTCCTTTTGAAAGCAGCAGTACTTCCGTAGTTTCCATAAATACCAGCGATATTTCGACTATTGAACCAAGTTCAGATCGCGATCACCATACAGATGCATCGATATCTTCCGGCGCTCCCTCACCTTCCGCCACACCGTCTCCTGTTCCCACAGAGATTCCCGAAGCAGAAAAGGTTTCGCCGGAGGCAGAAAACGGAGTCTGGACACCGGATGGCACCAACTGGAAATTTATGGTTGACGGAACCGCCTATACCGGATGGCTTACCGACACAGATAGTCATCGATATTATTTCAATAAGGACGGAATCATGCAGACCGGCTGGATCACCCTAGGCAAAAAACGTTATTATCTGGACGAAGACGGAATCATGCAGACCGGAACCATCACCGTAAATGGAAAAAAATACACATTGGCAGCAGACGGTTCACTCAAAAAATGATCTTTCGTTATATCAGAGCAACAAAAATGCAGGTTCTTCCGGAACCTGCATTTTATTAACCCTTATTATTCTAACAGACCACTATAGACATAACCGGTCTGTCCATCATAATCAACCTGTATCCAGTCGCCTTCCTGCCCTTTCTTTTCAACTTCCGTTCCTGCAGAAAAACCACCGATAACCTCACCCTCTGAATCTGCGGAAGCACGAACATTACAATCCTCTGTAACTGTAAGCATTGTTCCTGCATCTGCGGAAGCACTGGCATCTTCACCAAGGCCCTGAAGGAATTCTGCCAGAGAGGGATCACTCTCCTGCGCAGCTTCATAGTCCGTCTTTACCTTTGTGATAAGCTCCTGCACATCCTTCTCAGATTCCAGTTTTTTCACATAGGCACTGATATCTGCATCGTCATCAGCACCACCTTTGATCTTCAGATTGCCGTCACTGCCCGTCTCCACATAAAACTGGCTCAGTGCCGGAACCGGAGTCTCAATTCCAGTACAGATATAATTAAAGACTACATAAACGACATACGAATCGTCCGTCAGTCCCTTCTTAGCGTAAACATTCTGTACCTCATACCCATCAATATAATCCCTTGAATTAATCTGCGACTCGTCAGCCGGCGTAAATCCGTCCTCAATCGTCTTAAGTGTTGCAATGTCTTTTTCCCAAAAAGCTTTATAATAGCTCTGAATCAGCTCGGTTACTTCCGTGCTGGCTTTTTCCATGGTTGTCTCCGCATCCGTATCTGCCGCGGAACTGGCGTCTTTCTTCTCGTCTGTCTCCCCATCATTTGCCGGAGAAGAAGGATCATTTTCCTGGTTACTTTGGGCTGTTGTCTGATCTTTATTGGAATTCCCCTTCTTACCTCCAACACAGGCGCGGACGCCAAAGATCAGAACAAGCACGATCACCAGAATGGCTCCGCCTAACATAAAATAGCGAAGGTTATCTGATAACCATTCTCTGAAATCATCCAAGTTCTTGTCCTCCTTATCATAACAACACGCCGGAACAATTCCCACTGTTCCGGGTAACACACCTGAAGGGAATCGAACCCCCGCACATGGTACCGGAAACCACTGCTCTATCCACTGAGCTACAGGTGCATAATGAAAAACATAACTTCTAAATTCAGGTATGAAATTATCAAAGTAGGTTTACACTGTTTATGATTTTAACACAAATCCATGAAATTGTAAAGATTTTTTTAAACAGTACATATTCATCACACATTTTATGGTTGCTGTTCACTCCGTTCTCCGTATCATTTTACGCACTTTGGTCATTTTTCCAGGCCAGAAGGGCGAACACATTCACCCTTCAAACCTGTATACCACATATTTTTCTGTCTGTGCAATAGGGGTACATCCTGCCTGACGGATATAGTCATGATTTGTAAGATCTACCGGAAGAACGAGATAATCGGTTTCCGTTCTTTTCAATACCTGCCGGAACTTATCAATCCCTACATCCATCTGATAACTGATCACATCCATGATCACTTTCTGGATCTGGTAGGCCTTGCTGTTTTCGTAGTTTCCTACCACGGTACTTCCTGCACGATACAGGATAAAATTACGATCCAGAACAAGGATCAGTGACGGATCATACTGTCTAGCCACCAGATTCAGCTCATTGTCAAAAACAACCTTGGGTTGTTCTTTATCGCAGTCCTGATGGATCACATCGCATACTGAGCGCAGCTCATTCGGGACTTTATAGATGTTTTCCGCCATCACATAATCTTTTGCAATGCCGGGAACAGGTGTCCCCGTAGTGACGATCACTGCCGCAAGGATCAGCGCTGTTACAGCCTTCAGCCATCGAAACCTTACCGCTTCTACGATCCGTACAGCATAATAGGCAGCACCCGGGATCACCGGAAGGATCCAGATAAAACGATAATATTCACTTTCAAAATGTACCTTTGGTATCACATATTTTACAAGAACCGGATTATATACCGTAAGTGCCAGAAAGACTAGATAATACAGGAACACTCTGGATTCTTTTCTCCTGCGGTAAAAAATATCCCAGAGTATACCTGCCAGAAAAAATACAGGCAGCAGACAGCCACTCCAGTAATTCTCCATACAGATCTGCACAAAACGCAATCCCAGTTCTTCGATCGTTACTCCCGCCATTTTCTTCTCCTATCTATGGTATCTTCCCAGTTTCTTATGATGCCGGAAATGCGATCCATCCAAGCTTCGCCGAAAAATAAACCAGGGCATACAAAAATCCCGGCAGCATACAAAGCGCATAGGGAATCGCGTAGGAAAGCTTTTTCTTCAGCACCATCACCGGAAGGATCGCCGTACTGACTACTGCAGGATAAATAAGGGAGGATCCTGAAAACGTCAACGCACTGACTGCAGCAATGAAAAGCAGCACCCAGCTCTCTTTATTTCTGCCATCTTTGTTGAGCCAGAGCCGTATACTTACCAGAAGCGCTGCCGGAATGGAAATATTTGCCAGCAGGGCCTTCCCTTCATAAACCCGCATAAACGCAAAGGTTCCTGTTGTATAGATAGAAAAAGAAAACAATTGCATCAGACACACAAAAAGAACCATCAGGTCTGCTTTTTTTTCATCTCCACGAAAAAAGCTTTTTCCGATCTGGTAGATCAGAAGGTTGATCATCAGCATGTTGATCACAGACATCACGACCTTGGACTGAACGATCGGGTGGATGCCCAGAAGGACACACCACACCGCATTGTTCATCGGATATGCAGAAAGATCATAGCGGAGATTAAAATTTCTCTGGATAACACCGGTAAGCGGACTGTATCGGGCAAGAGTGTCTGTATACACAGAAGTGCTTACTGCACCAATATAATGTGTTGCATCTGCAGTAACGTCCTGATATGCAGCCACCAGAAAACACTGCAGGATCACTGCCGCAACGGTCAAAAGCAGCAGCAGTGAATGCTTCCGAAATGTTTCTCCTATCCGGTCCAGCTGTCCCTTCCAAAGTTTATGCGCAAACAGACATGCTGCCAGTACACAAGCTGCCATGATCACCATCCACAGATACGAAAAGGTACTCAGTTTTACCCATTTCAGTGTCATAGGAACTGCAAGTATCTCAAAAGCCGCAAAATACAGAAGATATCCCAAGACCAGTTCCATGGTTACTTCCGCCTTCATTTTCAGTATCCGTGTCAGCAGACTTCCTGCACAGAAAAATACCAGCAGCTCCAGGATCAGTCCGGCAATTGCCAGTATCAGCTCCTGCATTTCACACCTTCTCTCCGGCTTCTCTGGCAAGGATTCCCATTGCAACCTTCTCCGGAGTGATCGGGAGCTCTCTGACACGTACACCTGTTGCATTATAAACCGCATTGGCAATAGCCGGACAAGGTGTATCGATCACAAGCTCACCAATGGATTTTGCACCGAAAGGACCTGTCTTCTCGTAGCTGCTCTCAAACTCGATCCGCACCTTCGGAATATCCATACGGTTGGGGATCTTATACTGCATAAAAGAATTGTTACGGATCTTTCCCTTATCTGTATACTGCACATCCTCATACAGAACCATTCCGATTCCCTGACCGATACCGCCTTCTGCCTGCACTCTGGCAAGATTTGGATTGATCGGAGTTCCACAGTCGATCACGCCCACATAATCAATGACATCGATCTGTCCGGTCTCTTTATCGACCTCCACTTCAGCGGCACCTACCATAAACGGTGGCGGAGAGATCGGAGAAGAATATTCTTTTACAACCTGAAGCTCACTGCAGACTCCACAGGTCGCTTTTCCTGCGATCTGCTGCAGCGTTACCTCTTTTCCGTCTTCTGTGCGGACTTTTTCTCCGTCAAAATCAGAATCCTCTGCAGATACTCCAAGCATCTGTGCGCCAAAAGCGTGGATTCTCTTTCTGAGTTCTCCGCAGGCCTGGATCACGGCATTTCCGGTTGCATAGGTTGTGGAAGATGCATAAGAACCGGAATCATAGGGAGAAATATCTGTATCCACACTGAATACCACGATATTTTTCATATCTGTATCCAGACAGTCTGCTGCCATCTGAGCAAGAATGGTATCACAGCCGGTTCCCATATCAGAACATCCAAGTGCCAGGGTATAGGAACCATCCTCATTTAATTTAATGTCTGCTCCGCCGACATCGATTCCTGCAATAGATGAGCCCTGCATAGCCATAGCGATACCGACACCCCGTACTTTGCCGTTACCCATATCACGGAACGGATATTTCTCATCCCATCCGATCATTTCCTTTGCACGGGCGAGGCATTTATCCATGGTACAGCTGCCGTTGATCGGTACATCCGGATATCCCGGAAGTGCCTCTCCCTCCATAGGCATGTTCAGCTCACGGAATTTTACCGGATCCATCCCCATCTTATGAGCCAGCTCATCTGCTGCGGACTCCACAGCAAAAATACCCTGTGTGGCACCATAGCCACGATAAGCGCCAGCTGCCTGCATATTGGTGTAAACAACATCATAAGCAAAACGGTAGGCTTCCGTATGACGATACAGCGCAATGGATTTATGGCCTGAAAGTCCTACGGTTGTAGGCCCATGCTCTCCATAGGCACCGGTGTTGGAAAGAGTATAAAGATCGATTGCCTTTACAATACCGTTTTCGTCTGCACCCATACGGATATGGACTTCCATCTCATGACGCGGAGAAGACGCGATCATGGATTCCTTTCTGGAAAAAACGATCTTGGACGGACGCCCGGTAACCCATGTTACCAGTGCCGGGAAAACCTCACTGACAGAAGACTGTTTTGCACCAAAGCCCCCGCCGATACGAGGCTTGATCACACGAACTTTGGAAGACGGAATGTTCAGCGCATTTCCTACGATCCTTCGGATATGAAACGGGATCTGGGTGGAAGAAACCACCGTCAGTCTCTGAAAATGGTCCATATAACAGTAGGTACGGAAGGTCTCCATCATGGTCTGCTGATTTGCCTTTGTGTGGTAAACCTGATCTACTGTATACGCACATTTTTCCAGCATGGCATCCACATCACCCACTTCTTCTACATTGGAGGAACAGAGATTACGCTTATTATCTCCGCCGGCCGGGATCGGCATATACCAGTCATCCTCCGGGTGCACCAGAATGGGATTATCCTTGGCTGTGTGGATATCCAGAACCGCTTCCTCCACACGATATTTTACCTTAATGCGTTTCAGGGCTTTATCTACTGCCTCTTCTGTCTCACCGGCTACGATGGCAACCGGATCCCCTACAAAACGCACATGCTTATCTATGATATAACGATCCCATGGACTGATCTCCGGCGCTGTCTGCCCGGCCAGAGTAAATCTTTTGTGGGAAACATCCTCATAGGTCAGAACACAGGCAATCCCCTCGATCTTCTTTGCAGCCTCTGTCTTGATCTCTTCCACCCAGGCATTGGCATGAGGACTTCTTAAGATCTTGACGATCAGGCAGTCAGAAGGTGCAAGATCATCGGTATAGACCGGTTTTCCGGTTACCAGCGACATTGCATCTGTTTTTGGCACCGGCTTGTTTACGTATTTCATTTTCCTTCCTCCTGTCCTTTTTTATAGTCGAGAAATTTCAGGATACTTCTGGTCTGTCCCACAAATCCCGAGCAACGGCACAGATTTCCGGAAAGATACTCCAGGATATCCTCTTCTGTGGGATCTTCCAGTTCCTTTAACATGGCAAATACATTCATGATAAATCCCGGATTGCAGAAGCCACACTGCTCTGCTCCCTCATTTGCCATAAAAGCGCCGAATTCCTTTGCTTCCTCCTGCATTCCCTCCAGAGTCACGATCCGTTTCCCGTCTGCGCGGGCAGCCAGCATGGAGCAGGACAGTACCGGACGTTCATCCATCAGCACAGTACAGAGACCACAGTTTGCAGTCTCACAGCCACGTTTTACGCTGTAACAGCTGTTTTTCCGCAGGAAATCCAGAAGCAGTTCATCCGGACGTACCTCTGCCTGCCGTTTTACACCATTCAGCCAGAAAGTGATATTCATTCTGCTCTCCCTCCGATCTCTTCCCAGGCTCTTCTTGTAAGGACTTTCACAAGAAGACTTCTGTATTCTTTTGAAGCACGCATGTTCTTGTCTGTAGGAACATGTTCCGCCGCATATGCGGCAAAAGATGCTGCTGCATCCTTTTTCTGCTGTGCATTCATCTGTACAAAATCTTTTAAGATTTCCTCTTCATCTTCCACGATCATTGCTTTTCCGGGTCTGGCCCCAATGACAGTTCTTGCTTTTCCGTCAATAAGAGCGGCCGCACAGGTGAGCACGGGAAAATCTGTGGAATTGTTCCGCTGACTTAAGTACACACTGTTCAGCGGCTGTTTTTTTACAATGATATTTACCAGGATATCGTTATCCTTTTCCATGGATGCAAACTGTGCCAGCGGAATGGTTCCGCCATTGTACAGCTCCACCCAGGTATCCAGTGCCAGAAACATGGTCAGTACATCGGAAAATCCGAATCTTCCGAAAATACTTCCGCCCACTGTGGCACAGTTTCGAAACTGCACACCCACAATGTGCCGTACACTTTCACGGATAGCACTGTTTGTATAGGCATTCAGCTCTTTGTGGGTTTCCAGCGCATGAAGTGGTGTCATGCAGCCGATCACAAATGCTTCTTCTGTTTCTGTAATAGTATCCAGCCCAAGACCTGACAGGTCAATGGCTGTCATGATGTTCCTGTTTCCCATTTTCAGCCAGACCATACCGCCCAGCACACAGGCTGTTCTTTTCTGGTTCAGTTCATATGCCTGTTCAAGGCTTTCTGCCTTTATGTAATTCTTTATCTTCAGCATACTTTATTCCCTTCTGAATTCTCATTCTCTTTCTTTACGGCTGTTTTTTCAGCCGAGCATTTATTTTAACAGACTGTCAGCTAAATAGCTATTGTTTTTTTCTCTGCTGTTCTGATGCCGCATCAGTCAGCGGTCTCCAGAACGATAAACTGATACGGTTTCAAAATGATTTCTTTTTCTGTGATCTCCACAGCTTTCTGATTATTCAGAAGCACCTCTTTTACTTCTCCCGGCAAAGATACCTTCTGTGACTGTGCCTGCATATTTCCCAGGATCAGAAGATTTTTCTCACCGTTTCTTGTATATGCGATCAGATTCTTCTGTTCTTCCTGATATGGAGCGAATGTTCCGTATACAAGCGTTTCTTTATATTCCGGAGCTTTTCTCAATGCAGTCAGCTTTTTGTAGAAAGAAAGGAGGGAGTTACTATCCGTTAATTGAGACTCTATATTGATCTCCTTATAATTCGGATTAACCCCAAGCCACGGCTCTCCTTCTGAAAATCCCGCATTTTTCTCTGCGCTCCACTGTACCGGAGTTCTGGCATTGTCTCTGGAAAATGCGGAAGCAGCATCAAGCGCTTCTTTTTCACTGCATCCGGCACGGAGCGCTACCTGGTATTCATCGATGGTACTGATGTCATCGATCTGATCCATAGAAGTAAACTCCATATTTTCCATACCGATCTCCTGCCCCTGATAAATAAACGGAATTCCCTTCAGCAGAAAATAAACACCTGCCAGGAGCTTCCTTGAATCCGGACAGCGGTCTTCCGGAGAAATATAGTGACAGACACCTCTTGGCTCATCATGATTCTCAATAATGTTGGAGATCATGCCGGTATCCCCAATCTTTTTCTGCGTATGGAAAATACACTTCTTGTACTCTTCCGGAGTCAGGTACGGTTTGGATGCATACCAGCCATCCTCGCTCTTTCCGTAACAGGTTTCTTCAAAATCAAACATGGATGAAAAATATCCGTTTTCTCCGATAAAATCTTTGATCTCATCTTCCTTTTCATTGAAGACCTCTCCTACAGTAAAAGCATCATAGGGATGAAAGCACTTCTCAGCCATCTCTCCCAGAAATTCTCCAATCCCTTCTGCCTCCTCCAGCATCCTCCCGACGCTGCAGAGCCCATCTGCACGATCGGCAGGATAATCGGAAAACGGAAGCTTCTTCTTGATATTGATAATGGCATCAATACGGAATCCGCCAAGCCCTTTTTCCATCCACCAGCGGATGTTTTTGTAGACTTCCTCTCTTACTTCAGGATTCTCCCAGTTGAGATCCGGCTGCTTCTTGTGGAATACATGGAGATACTGTTTATCAGGATGTCCCGGAAGCTCTTCCCATACCGGACCACCGAAATAGCTTCTCCAGTTGCAGGGAGCTTTATCATCCTTTTTGTCCCGGATATAAAAGAAATTTCCATACTTTCCGTCCGGATCCTTAATGGCCTGCTGAAACCACTCATGCTCATCGGAGCAGTGATTTACCACCAGATCCATAAGGATGTACATTTCTCTTTTTTTTGCTTCTGCGATCAGACGATCCATATCCTCCATGGTCCCAAACCTCGGATCAATCGCATAATAATCTGCAATGTCATATCCCTGGTCTGCAAGGGGAGATTTATAGATTGGGGAAAGCCAGAGGATATCTGCTCCCAGTTCCTTAAGATAATCAAGCTTGCTGATGATTCCCGGGATGTCTCCGATCCCGTCTCCGTTGGAATCATAAAAGCTCTTGGGGTATATCTGATATACCACTTTGTCATGCCACCATTTTCGTTTCATCGTAATTCCTCCTATGCCTGTTTGATCATGCAGTACTGCTTCAGATCAAATCCTTTTTTCTGTACAATGCCGTATAATTTAAATCCGAATTTCTCATACATGGAAACATTTGCCGGATTATGGGTTTCCAGAGAGATCATCAGCTTATGCCTGTCCGCATAATCGATCACCTCATCCATCAGCTTTTCAGCAAGACCGTGATGCTGCATCTTCGGCGCCACTGCCAGATAGATCACATGAAGCCTTTCTGCTGTATGAAGCTGGGAAGTCCAGCTGGAATTCAGATAGTCTTTTCCCTGGATGAATTTCCGCAGGGTCGCAAGACTTGGATCCTCTTTGATCAGATAGCCATCTGTTTTCAGAAGGGCAAAAAAATCCACCATCAGATTATGTAAGGCTGCTTCATGCTCCGTTCCGTCGGATACTACCAGGATACTGTTCAGCTCACTGCTGTCTGCATAGATCTCGCAGGTCTCAAAAAACTCCGTAAGATCACAGGTAAAAAGCTCCGGCATCAGCCGTTCTCTGGTATCCCTGTCCGGGATCAGTGCATGATACAGAGGATCCTCCGAAAAACATACGGTCAATATCCGGATCAGCTTATCCAGATCTTCTTCTTTCACTCGGTATAAATTATGGCTTTCCATTCTTTCCTCCAGGTATGGTTTTATTCTGTTCCTTTTTCAAACATATCACTGACCTCGCAGATCAGATTCCTGAGCTTTTCCGCTGCACGGATCAGATATTCAATATCATCCGCATAATAACGCTTCTGTCTTTCCCAGGCTTCCTTGAGGCTCTGCTTTTCCGCCTCCAGACTGTCACCCGGCTTCTTTTCCTTCAGCCTTTCCACAAGATCATAAAGGTTCTCATGATGGATGATCCTGCCCTTTCCCCACATCAGGCGATCCGGGGACTGCTTCAAGATATATTCCGTAAAATGATAAAAGACTTCCCGCTCAAACTGAAAGGCATAACAGTTGTTGTCAATACTGTAAAAAGCCTCCAGCGCAAGGGCGATCTCTCCTTTTTCCAGATATCCCATCGCTTTCTTCAGTGCATAAAGATTGTTCTGCACTGCCTGCTGCGGAAAGATCACATTGTCATCCCAGTCCAGACGTACCAGATAATCCTGGGATTTCCGGAATACACCGAGAAGCTTTTCGGTAATGGCATCGGCTTTTTTCCAGTCACGTTTTTCTTCCGGAAGGCTGTTGAAGTGCCGTACCTGCTCTGCAAGGATGGCAGCCGCTTTTTTTGCCTCTTCTGTTTTTTTCAGAAGGAGTGTACTGTCGGCGCCGGTCTGCATACACAGATCCGTATCCAGGGTCTTAATACTTTGGTCCAGTACCCGCCCGAAATCCATTGGCGGCAGAGCAAGGCTGTCAATAGCCAGAAGAAGTTTCAGATAAAATTCATGATGGAATCTGTATACCTCTTCCTCATAAACATCCTGGTTATCGTATTGGGAATGATAATAATTTTCCATAAACGGGCCACCGCTGAAATCATTGACCATGGACGGGATCCCGGAAATAGCCATGGTAAAATCATCAGACCAGGTTTCAATGGGATACAACGTGGTCATGCCCTCCGGATAAATCCCCTCCGGCATCTGCACAGCATCCACGAAGCTGCGCACAAAATCCGCATACTCATAGGTACATCGTACTGCATCTCTGGTACTGTGTGCATGAGCCGGAAGCTCAAAATTCAGATCTGCGATCACGTGCCCCTGCCACTCCGGTCTCGCCTCAAATACCTGGCGGTAAGCACCTGTGGACCAGTCATATTTTGTGTCGGAAATCCCCCATTCTTCTGCTGCAAGAGCACATACCACAATAGTATGGCGAGGTTTATAGCCACCACGGAGCAGCGCCCTGGCAATTCCAATGATCATGGCCACTGCCGCATTATCGTCCTGAAATCCCTCAAAATAGGAATCATAGTGAGCACTTAACAGGATCATGGAATCCGAATCGGTTCCCGGGATTTTGCCAACGATATTGTAGGTATACTGGTCTTTGATCACCTCTGTGTCCGCATCAAATTCCACGGAAAGCTCCGGAACACGATTCCCATTCTCATTTTTTTCCTCCATCAGCTGACGGATCATAAGAAAATCTGCCCGTGACATGGAAAATGCAGGCGCACAGGAAGGTCCTGCGATATCCTGTGCATTCAAAGCCGTATCATCGATCTGTGCGTATCCTCTGCTCTGTACAGCGATCAGAGCTGCTGCACCCTTCAGGTGTGCCTGATACACCGGGTAGTTGATCCACCATTCTTCTCTCTGATTGATCTCGATAAGAACCAGCTTTCCTTTCACATTGATATCCTTATATTCGTCAGCTGTACCCTTTCCAAGATATACAAGATCAAACCTCTGAAAGCCATTGGTCTTAAAATCTGTCTGATATGCGCCAAGCTGGATCTCCCGGCAGGTTCCCTCTCTGTCATGGCAGCGCATCACAGCTTTTTTAAATTCCCATGCATCCACACGGATCTTATCTTTTTCTACCTGTGTGAGACCGGCTTTTTTCATTTCTTCCAAAAGCATATCTCCGGTTTTTCGCTCTGCCAGGGAGCCTGCTGTACGGTATCCCAGAACCGGATTTGTTTTTTCCTGTTCCATGCGCCTGGCCAGATCATAAGATTCTTTTATATTCAGGCATGAAACACATTTCTCCACGATGTTCAAATTTACTGTCATCCCTTTCTCGGCAGTTCCCTGCCGGCAGTTCCGTCCTCCCGGCAGAGATATTCCTCTAACTGTTATAGATTATACCTTATCAATGTGCGGATTTCCAGATAAAAAAACGCGATTTGTTCTGATCATCAGAGACATGGTGTTGGTGACACCGAACATGGCTTCCATGATCTCTGACTGATCCACAATGGAAAAAGCGTCTTCGTCCTGCTCAAAGCGTTCCATCAGGAGCTCTGTAAACGCATTTTCTGCCAGATCCAGCTTACCGGTACCCACACTCGTCTTGGAAAGGTTCCCTTTTTTCGCCTCCGCCGATTGCGTTTTCGCTGCTGTTTTCTGCGCCAGCTTCGTATGCGCCACTTTAAAATATCCCACAGTTCCCGCACCTGCCACACAGACAGCCGCCACCGGGATGATCACCATAAGCCTTTTACACCGTCGTTTCATTTTCCTTAACCTCCAAATATGCTGTGTATGTTCTCTCTGTTTTAAAAATATTTTAAAAAAAATGTGTAAAGTCTTTGTGTGATCTGTGAAAAAGGCATCCTGTTTTTTATATACAAATACAAATAATTAATTATATTTTCTGTCTGCTACCATTATTTTTTGTATATATTAAATATTATTTTAAAAATTATATATTATTTTCTGGTATTTTTTACCGAAATATGTTATAAAAGAAATAAGAAAAACTACCGGAAATCAGATATTCCTGCTTCCGGTCCGAGATAAAGGAGGTATCTTTATGGCAAAACGTATTATCACCATCAATCGTATGTTTGGAAGCAACGGACGCCTTATCGGCAAGACTCTGGCTGAAAACCTGGACATCGGTTTTTATGATAAAGAACTGATCGACATGGCTGCCAAGAAAAACAATATCCCCTTCGACACCCTGGCAAAGGTAGACGAGAAAAAAGCCAGTCAGTGGGTATTTCCCGTTGACAGTGAGCTGCAGTTTACAGATAATTTCTCTTTTGTACCAATGAACGATGTGCTCTATGATCTCCAGAGAAAGATCATCCTGTCCCTTCCGCAGAGAGAGGACTGCGTAATTGTCGGCCGCTGTGCGACCAGTATCCTGAAGGATAAATCACTTAAACTTTTTATCCATGCACCTTTTGAGGAAAGAGTTCAGAATGTGATACGCCGTACCGGCAGAGAAGAAGCCAGCGCACGGAAGCTGGTCAAAAAAATGGATAAAGAGAGAAAGGCTTACTATGAATACTTTACAGACAGCAAATGGCTGGATATGACACAGTATGATCTCTGTATTGACAGCAGCCGGTTTTCTATGGAGCAGATTATTGAGATTGTAAAGAGATGTCTTTAGGATTCTTTTTTTCTGAAAAATGTTTTTACGCTTTGGAAGCGTAAGTGAAACCGCAGGGGAGGGGAAGCACTCGTAGTTGCGAAAGGCCGTTTCCCCTCCCCTGCACCCCTTCCCTCAGGCCCCGCTATGAACCGTACGTTTTGGTTATGTTACTTTGTTAACAGGGTGATGGATTCTGCGTTTGTTTAAAACACCAGGCTGTGCCGATCCCATCGGCATAACACCTTTCAACAAGAAGACGTATCCTTCCCACCATTCCAACACATTGAGCAACACCAAAATATTTATTGACCAGACGCTATTCTTTCCACACCTCCAACTGCGGACGCTCAACTCATCAAAACGTAAGGACAGGACACCACGCGTCCGCTTCCACCTCTCCGGCTGAAACGTCAGCCGGGGAAGTGACAGTCCTCCGGGCTGCTACGGAGGAGGGGTGATGATGGTTAGGCTGCGGGAGACGGCGTTATTGCGGAAGGGCCCAGCTGTTTGAGCCGAAGGCGAGTTCTGGGCCCTTCCGCAATGGTTTTAGCCGGCTCACGGAACCTTAGCAGCATCCCCCGACGGAGTCCGGCCCGGAGGACTGTCACTTCCCCGGCGTCCGTTCACCAATATACTCTTTCAAAAACTCATATATATCCCCCTCCAACGGCGGACACCCCTCCACATAATTCTGAAACTTACAGGTACAGTGTCCCACACCAAGCACTCCCGTCTTACCACGATACCCCTGTCCGATGCAGATCTTCTCATCCAGCTTCTCAAAAAGCCCCTCTTCCTTCAGCATCTCCAATGCCGGGATCAGATACCCGTAGCAGGCACTGCAGGATTCCACTTCCTCTACGGCATCCGCAAGCTCCACAACCTTTCTGGATATCGGCATCCTCTGATCCGCACCATCCTCCAGAAATCTGACATCTGCTTTGGAAATATCTGAGCAGCCCACGCCAAGCTCACCTGCCAGCTTCACATAAGGAACCTCAGCTACCTCATAATGCATCATCTGACACACATATGCATCCACAAGAACCGGATCACAGGCAGCCATCACCCGGTTCATCACGACAGGATTTCCGCCATCCTCAAAATCCAGATCCCCGCAGATATTATCCACAACAATAAAGTCCTGCTGTATCCCCATATTCAGATGAGCAATGGGTTTATGAAGCCCCAGCAAATGAAACCGTCTCTTTTCCTTATTTGGGATCAACCCCTTCATATTCTTAAGAGCACAGGTGATCTTTGTTTGACAATGGCCTTTCAGAACCGGCACATTGATCAGAAAATCAAGCTCCTTTACCCGCTCACAGACATTCAGCTCCATGCCGCCGCAGTCCACAGAAATCCCCTTATCCTTCTGCATATCCCAGAACGGCACCTGATACGCTTCCTCAAGCCTGTCAAAGCCACAGGTCTCAAAGGCCTCCCTTGTCTTATCTCCTACCCAGGATCCCTCCAGCATCACCATATCCCGGAAGCCATGCTCCTTCAGATACTCGATAATTCCTGCAACCACTTCCGGATGAGTCGTTGCACCCCAGGAAGCCTCTGAAGGAGAAACCAGATTCGGCTTGATCCCGATCTTTTTCTTTCTGTCCCCGATATGAGACTGAAGATCCGCTTTTTCCAGAAGCTCCTTTGTCATTCTTTTATATTCCGTACCACTGGTAATAAAAATCTGATTTTTATCCATAATTATCAAAATTCCTTTCTTTCTGCAATGTGAATGTTGATCCAGATCCACACCAAAGCCCTGCAAAGCTTTTATCATCAGATGAGCCAGACAAAACAGCCGACAAATACAGCAGTCATCACATGCATCACAATCATAAAAAATACCCTCTCTACCGGTTTCCCGGTAAAAAGGATATTTTATCCGACACAGCAGTCTCGTATTATCTTTCGATCTTTGCCCCGTTCCACCATGGGAATTCTCGGTTCAGCCATTTTCCTGCAAGCTCACTCCATGGTTCACAGGCTCTTGCGATCCCTCTGCCGTTTTCGTTGGCAGTCAGCTCATTTGCCAGGCCGATCCCATGGGGTCCCTGCGGAAAAACATGATACTCCACTGGAATGCCCTTTTTATAGAGTGCCTGAACAAAGAGAAGTGTATTATCCAGCAGCACCGTCTGATCCTCAAAGGTATGCCAGATAAAGGTTCTGGGTGTATCTTCCGTAACCTGAAATTCCAGAGACATCCGATCTTTCAGCTCCTCATAACGATCTCCCAGAAGATTTCGAAAGCTTTCTTCATGACCAACTTCCCCTGAAGTGATCACCGGATAATTCAGGATCATGCCATTGGGACGGATCCTCTCGTTTTCCATTCCCGTGATCCCGGCAAGCTCCTCCGTATTCCAGAATACTCCCAGAGAAGCTGCCAGATGGCCACCTGCCGAAAAACCGGACACAATGATCTTATTCTTTTCAATATGCCACTTATCGCTGTTCTCTCTGAGAAGAGCTACTGTTTTTGCCAGCTGACGGAGGGCCACCGGATATCTGGCAGGTGCCACACTGTAACGAAGCACCACTGCGTGATAGCCCATTCCCATAAACCGGACAGCAATGGCTTCTGCCTCTCTGTCTGAAGTCATGCCATAAGCTCCGCCCGGACAGATCACTATGACCGGACGCTTCTGCCCCGGATAGAGTTCTTCCGACTCCTGCCAGAAATAGGTCTCTATCCATGCCTCATTATAGTCCTTTGTTTTTTCTTCGATCACAATTCTTTCGTTGATCATTCCGACTTTCCCTTCTTCATTTCATTGCTTCCCTGATCGCTGCAAGAAGTTCATCGTACTCTTCGTAAGCAGGAATTTCCGGATGATCTGCACGGATCTGTTCTGTACTGCGGAAGAGGAAGCCTGCTTTGCTTGCCTGGATCATTCCGAGATCATTGTAGGAATCTCCGCTTGCGATAGTCTCAAATCCCATGGACTGCAGTGCCTTCACAGTTGTCAGCTTGGATTTCTCACAGCGCATCTTAAAGCCTGTGATCTCTCCGTTCTCTGCTACTTCCAGGGAATTACAGAAAAGTGTCGGCCGTCCAAGCTTCTCCATCAGCGGAGTTGCAAACTGTGTAAAGGTATCACTGATCAGTATCACCTGGGAAAAAGATCTCAGCTCATCCAGAAATTCCTTTGCTCCCGGAAGGGGATCGATCTTTGCAATAGTCTCCTGGATCTCTTTCAGTCCCAGACCATGTTCTTTCAGAATTCCAAGTCTCCAGTTCATCAGCTTATCATAATCCGGCTCATCACGGGTTGTTCTCTTGAGCTCCGGGATTCCGCTTGCCTCTGCAAATGCGATCCAGATCTCCGGTACCAGTACACCTTCTACGTCCAGACATGTAATATACATCTTTCATATCCTCCTCTTGATCCAACTTACCGTTGATATTTCACAGAGTCTGACTCCTTCCGGCTGTCAGAACTCTTTAATCTTTTAGTGCTTTACCCTGATATTACCATATGCTCTCAAGGTCTGTAAACAGTTTTATTTTTTCTTCTTTTCCGATTCATAAATCTTCAGCTCTTTCAGTGCTTTTTCCCCAAGAGGATACAGCATGAAAATATTAAAGATCGTCATCAGGCCGATTCCTACATCTCCCAGATCCCATACAAATGTGTAAGCCGCGATCCCACCGATAAACAGCATCACCAGTGCCAGCACCTTATATCCTGTCTGTGAACCCCAGTTATCACCGAAAAGATAAGCCACATTGCCTCTTGCATAAAACAGGATTCCCAGAAATGTGGAAAAGCTGAACATAAACAGTGTTGCAGCAATAAAGATCACTCCAAACTGCCCCATATGATAATGCATGGCAGTCTGAAGAAGTTCCATTCCGGAAAGCCCCTGTACCAGATCTTCCGGGGCCAGAAGCATGATCATAGCTGTACAGCTGCAGATCACGATCGTATCCACAAATACACCCAGGGCCTGGACAAATCCGGCTTTTACCGGACTGTCACATTCTGCTGCCGCTGCTGCACAGGGAGCGGAGCCGCTTCCCGCCTCATTAGAAAAAAGGCCTCTTTTTACTCCGTTCATCAGCACGACGCCAAATCCGCCGGCAACAGCCTGACGAAATCCGAAAGCTTCTTCAAAAATCCGCTTAAATACTCCCGGCATACTTCCAAGATTTGTAAATATAATAAACAGCGTGATCACAAAATAAAGCACTGCCATCACCGGTACCAGAAGATCCAGAACTTTAACCGTTGCATTCTTCCGAAGCACGATCACAGCTGCGATCACTACCAGCACGATGGTAGTATACAGCGGCGGAATATCAAAAGCATTTTTGAAAGACGCTGTGACGGAATTGCTGATAACCTGACTGATCCCACACCAGCAGATCAAGCCGGAAATGGCAAACAGAACGGAAAGCAGAACCTTTTTTCGTTTTCTGCCCTGTTTTTCTTCCCAGTAGCGGTGGATATAGTAGGCAGGACCGCCCCTGTAGCCACCATATAGAGGATCCTTTTCTTTATAGAGCTGTGCCAGGGTCGCTTCGATAAAAGCAGTGGAGGAACCGATCAGCGCCGTGATCCACATCCAGAATACCGCTCCTGCACCTCCTGCCGAGATCGCAGCTACCACACCGACCAGGTTTCCCATTCCCACACGGGTAGCTGTAGATACGATCAGCGTCTGAAATGCTGAAAGATTATTTTTGTCACTTTTCTTTTCTGACAGGGCTCGTACCATATCCGGAAAAAGACGGATTGGCAGAAGCTTTGTCCTGATGGTAAAATAGATACCGGTCGGAATCAGAAGCAGGATCAGAAGTGAGATTCCCAGCGTACTTCCTCCCGGAAGCGGGATCCTTATCAGATCTCCCCACAGAAATGTATAGACCTTTTCGATCATTGTTACTATCATGTTACTGTTTCCTTTCCCCAATCACCCCATGTGATCGTTTTGTTCTCTTTTTCTGCCCGTTGTTTGTATTTATTTCTGCAACGTTTTAAACGGGCAAAGCGTGTCTTTCATTATAATAGCTTTCTGTTTGTATGTAAAGAAAAATCCCGAATCTTTCGATCCGGAATTTTTTTGTATTGGTAACTTTTCTGTTATTCGACAGATTTCTGATATCTGTCTATTTTTATGAGCATAGCTGCATTTTACTCTCAGCCAGCCAGGTGGAACATCTCGATCAGGAATATCCAGCTCATTCCATAGTATGTTATCACGGCTACAAGGTCATTCATCGTAGTGATCAAAGGACCTGAGGCTACTGCCGGGTCCACACCAACCTTTTTGAAAAACAGCGGTATGCAGGTTCCCACTGCACTGGATACCAGCATGGCCACCAGCAGGGATAATCCGATACAGCCGGATACCGCATAGGCAAATACGAGTGTTTTTCCTTTGAATAAGAAAATATACAATCCGATCAGTACAAAAGACAGAATACCGAGCAGACCACCGTTGCAAAGACCGATCCGCATTTCCTTCAGCACAAGCTCTGCTTTCTGTCTGCCCGTCAGCGTTTCATCCATCAGTACACGGATGGTAGCCAGGGACTGGGTTCCAACATTTCCTGCCATATCCAGGATCAGAGACTGAAAGCACATGATGATCGGCAGACAGGTAACTACTTTTTCAAACATTCCCACAACAGA
Organism: Blautia sp. DFI.9.10; assembly: GCF_024461705.1. Classification (NCBI taxonomy): domain Bacteria; kingdom Bacillati; phylum Bacillota; class Clostridia; order Lachnospirales; family Lachnospiraceae; genus Blautia; species Blautia sp. DFI.9.10. The sequence goes on along the minus strand of NZ_JANGAA010000001.1, from coordinate 75,971 downwards.
AGATACCACCATACCAAGGCCCAGAAGAACGATCAGCCAGGGCATTCTTTTTTTCATGCTTTCAAAAAGAGGTTCTTTCAGATCTTCCTCTGCAGTCAGACCGGCCAGCTTTGCATAATCCTCTCCCATCTCATCGTCTACCAGATCGATGATCCCTGCGGATGTGATCACTCCAAGGAAACGATTGTCATCGTCCAGTACAGGAATGGAATCTTCAGAATAATCCTTCAGCCGTTCCATACAGTCGTCGATCTGCTCAGTGCCATACACATATGGATAGGAAGTTACGATCAGCTCTTCCATAGGGTGGTCCTGTCTTGCTGTGATCAGATCCTTCAGATCCAGGGCTCCATAAAACTCCCCTCTATCCGTCACTGCAAAGATCGTAGAAATATTATCATTATCTGCCGCTTGGGAAACCAGCTCACTCATGGCCTGCTTTACGGTCAGATTTTCACGGATCACAATGCAGTTCGTTGTCATTCTGCTTCCGATCTCATCCTCATCAAAGGAGCGGATCATTTCGATATCTTTCCGCACCTGTTCATCCAGAAGCTGGATCAGAAGCTTGCGTTTTTCTTTATCGATCTGCTTTAAAACATCTGCCAGGGCATCGGTTTCCATTTTGGAAAGAATGGCTGCCGCTTTTTTTACATCCATCTCTTCCAGATATTGTACAGTTTCTTCTTCCTCCAGATATTCAAAAACATCTGCCAGCATACTGCTTTCCAGGATACGGTATAGTCTGCTGCGCTCCGCAGTGCTTAATTCTCTTAATACTTCCGCCAGATCGTTTTCGTGGAAATCCTGCAGCCTTTCACTTAAAACTGCCGGAGAAACACTGCTTCGGATCAGACTCAGAATATCTTTTGAAAAATCCTGATTTCTTTTTGTCATTTTCTCATCCTCCTCACATAGTTTCGCACAAAACACGCACACCAAAAACAGACATGTTAAAGCATGTCTATGTGCTGTTTGATTTTCGATTGTGTTTCCTTGGGATTTGAGTATAAAGCGAAATGAATTTATACATGATCGCCTTACTGTAAGATTCTCAGAATGAGAAGAATGAAAAAGATATATATTATAATCCTGCTACAATTATAATGTAATAATACCGTACAGATTCTGGTGTCACCTATATATCCTGTCATATATATCCTTCTGATATACAGACATAATATTCTCACAGATATTCTGTACACTTAAAACAGAATGGAACATTCTCATCCTTCTCTGTTCTTTCCATCTTTCACTCCGAGAGCTACAACTTCGCCCATGAGAATCACAACTGTCCATTCTGTTCACCTGCCTTTTTTTCTTAAATTTTTTTATCAACCCGGCCATTATAACGTTCCCGGCCGGGTTTTGTCAACCGGATTTATGGTTAAATTTATTGTAAATCCGGGTAAATTTTTATGTTTTACAGAGGTAGATGTTTATGCAGCAGCATTTGCGTTGATCGTATCAATGACTTTTTTTATTCCAAGCCAAACACCCATATCTGTAAAGATTTCCGAAATGCTTCCACGATCCGTAAACGGAGATTCCAGCAAAACAGAAAGATCCTTCATCATTCCATTATGAACAATATACTCAATGATCTGATTTACAAAATAAATCTGCCTGCTGTCCAGATTTACATCCTCAAGATACTTTGAAAAAGCTTCCTTTGCTGCATTCATATCAAGACCTACCATTTCTCTGACAAATTCTCCCAATGGCTTTCTGCCAAATTCTGCTTCATAATCCTCTTTTGTACCAAGCTCGCTCCAGAGAATTTTTTCCAGTTCAGCTACATCTTTTTCTGTAAGTGACTGATTCTTTTTCAGCTTAGCTATTACATGGTTATCCTGATGCTGTCGGACATAATATTCTACTCGTACCTTATAATTTTCCAGATCATTGTTTTCCAATTCTGCTTCTTTCCATTCCGTTGAAAGAATTTCGTCTGTAAAATTGGTCATATATTTATTCCTGCTCTTATCCGGAATATACTTCATAAGATCTCTCAGATTTTTCCTGATATTTTCAAATTCATCAATTCCTGCATTTTCCACATAATCTGTATGCAAAATCTGATTGATCAGCTCTGTCTGTGCCTGAATCTCCGGTATATTTGCCACTCCGGCAATTCCGGAAACCTTTTTTAAAAGATCTTTTCGCGCACTTGTATATTTCTTTCCAACCAGAGATGCAAGTTCTATTCCATACATAAGTGCATCAAAACGTACTGCTGTTACTTCATCACTTTCAGGCAAAATCAAGGGTGCAACCTCTTCCCGTACAAGTAAAGTATCTTCATAAGTAAGCATCTGATAGTTCGACTCTTCTGAATATAATTCTACATATTTCAAATGTTGGCGAACTGTAAAACTATCTCTTGGGAGCTCTTTTACTTTTTCAGTCATGTGCTTTACAAGTGCAGTCCTGTACGCAGTTAATTTATCTGTCTGATATTTAATATCCTGAAGCTTGTACGAAATCTCAAACTGAAGATTAAAAACTGCACTTTGCAACGCCATCAGATTTGCGCTTGCTTTTCCTTTATTCATTCGGAAAAACTCAAAATTTCCACAAAAATCAAAAATGTAAAACTTTTTCTTATCTTCCCCATCCAACAATCCCGGGCATAGTCTTGTTCCTCGTCCGATCATCTGCCAGAATTTTGCTTTACTCATAACTTTCTTAAAGAATACAAGATTAAGAACTTCAGGTACATCAATTCCGGTATCTAACATATCTACAGAAATTGCGATCTGCGGTAGTTTTTTCGGATCTGAAAACTCATCAATTGCACTCTGTGCATATTTTATTCTGTTATCGATCACCATAGCATAATTCTTTAAATGCGGATATTCCTTATTAAAAATCTCAAGGATCTTTTCCGCATGATCATGATTTTTCGCAAAAATAATTGTTTTTCCAATCTTCTGTCCGTATTCAATTTTAATTCCATCTCTCATCAGGACATGAAGAATTTTTTTAATGGTATCTTCGTTAAAAATCCAGGTATTCAATGCAGCCGAATTTATCGCTTCCGGAAGTTTTCCATTTTCGTCTTCAAAAGTATTTTCATAGATTTCTTTATCTGCTTCTGAAAGTTCATCATATACAATTCCCTGATCAATAAATTTCACCCTGGATTCCACCGAAAGATAATCAACCAAATATCCATCCTTAACCGCCTGTGCCAGATCATATCCATAAGTGGGATCTCCGTTTGCCAGTTCAAATACTTCATATGTATTTTTGTCAATCTCATCTTTCGGTGTTGCGGTAAGTCCTACAAGCAGTGCATCAAAATATGTAAAAATATCTTTATATTTATTATAAATGGATCTGTGCGCTTCATCACAAATGATCAGATCAAAATGACCACTGGTAAAAACTTTTCCTTCTTTGTCATTTATCGTATCAATACAGTTTATCATGGTCTGATATGTGGAGAAAACACATCGCGACATATAATTATTCTTTTCTTCAACCAGATTTGTACAGGAAAAATCCTGCATCCAGTTTACAAAACTTCTTTTCGCCTGTGTTACCAGTGAATTTCTGTCCGCCAGAAAAAGTATATTCTTTACCCAGCCCGCATCAACCAGTACCTTGCACAAAGCCATTACTGTTCTGGTTTTTCCGGAACCTGTGGCCATAACAAGCAGGGCTTTTCTCCGATTCTTTTCATCAAAGCTCTGGCATACTGCTTTTATCGCGGCTTCCTGATAATAGCGGTCTGCTATCTTTTTATCTACAGAAATATTTTGCAGGCTTGTACGCATACTCAAAAGGTTAAACCATTTCTCCAGATCCCGTTTGGAATAAATAACTGAACATTTTCTTTCTGGATATTGTCCGTCTATGATCCGGGTTTCAAAACCATTGGTAAGGAAAATTACCGGACGCCGTTCATATTTCTTTTCCAGCAGATCTGCGTAAAGTTTCGCCTGCTGCCTGCCCTCAGCAATATCCTTGCAGGTACGTTTTGCTTCTATAATTGCCAGAGGTTTATTCATATTATCATAGAGAACATAATCAATACGTCCAATCCCTGATTTATTCGGCATTCCTGTCACAGTCATTTCATTTAACCAGTCTTTTCCCTGTGTCCATCCTGCATCAATAAGCATGGAATCTATGTAAAGTTTTCTGGTTTCATATTCAGACAGATCCAGAGGTTTCGGAACATATGTCTGCTGCTGTTTCTCGTGGCGTGCGGACAGTTCTTCCCTGAGGAAAGTATTTTCTGCCATCAGTTTTTGTAGATCCAGTTCCTGCTGGGCAGTTTTTTCCTGTTCTTTCAGAAGTGTTTCCTTTACTTTTCTGGCTGTTTCCCTGGATGCCTTTGCCTTCTCAATTCTGCCATCAATCATCGACCTGTCAAACGAATGCTCCTGATACTGTTCCCCATAACAATATGCAACGTAATCTAAAAAAATCGACAGATTTTCAAGACAGAGCATCGCTGCATCTCTGCCAGGTTTTTTATTGCTATGTGCCACACTGTTTCCACATCTGCGGATATAATCCATCCGTTTCCAAAGATCCGGTCCCACTAACTGTCTGAATTCCTCTGTATTCATCAAAGTATGAAGATTATCCTGGTACGGAATCTGCAAACTGTTTTCCACAGAATACAACCATTTCACAGCAAATTCCATAGCCCGGCGACTGTTAAGAATACTCGCATCCGGATCTGCCAATATGATTTTCTCCGCAGAGATGGCAACATTCGCAAATGCAGAGAATTTTGATTCATTTTTTAAGTAATCAAAGTTTGTTACCATTGTGAAACCTCCCTCTTTAGCGTTTTATTTTATAATTGTACTTATCAACTACAGTTATCAAGGAATCCTTGATAACTGACTTTATTTTTGTCTCAAGATATGCCAACATCTTTCAGCCATTTCGTTTACAACATTCTGTTTTCCCGATACGATTCAAATATATATGACGGATTTTCGTAATATACACTGCTGTTGTAGTCATCAATTTTTGCACTGATGAAGGAATTGTATACTTTTATTAAAGCATCTACGATTCCAATATTTTCATCTGCAGCAACCATTTTTATCAGCCGCTTATATACCTTTCCAATGTCCCAATGTGATGGGATGCTGTATTTACACTCACCTACATTGTCAAAATTTCCTTCTTGTATTCCTGCTTCTTCAATAAAATCATCACTGACTCTGTCAATGTTATCACAATGGTAGACATCTGCGAGGTCATAGATTTTATCAATTCTCTGCTTTCCAAGCTTATTTACAACGTCTGCCCGTGTATTCTTTGTTTTCCGTGCAATGTAATCGATCAGGCTGCATGTGTAAAATAAATCGTTATCTTTTTTGCTTTCCCGTCCTTCTCCTATCACTACCACTTCCCCTTTCTATCCAAAGTACTGTTGCATGAGACTGTCGAATAATTTTTGTGTTTCATCCAGTGCTTTTTGCACTTTAACTTTTGATTTGTCGACTTGTTTGACGAAATCAGAGAATTCATCTTGTTGGTCTCTCTTTGCAATTGGAATTTTAAATGCTTTAATCATACCCAAATTAAGATTCTTCTGACGTACACCTCTCCTCTGCGATAAAAAGTATTCTTTCATCATCTGCAATTCATAATATAACCAAATAATATTTACCTCATCGTTTGGGGTTATACATGCGCACGCCTGATTCGACGCTGAATCCTCCTTCAAAATTCCCATCTTGAATGCTGCAGTATCATACATTCCAATTAGTAAACTTCCTGCTTTAAATAATTTTGTAGCACTCTTTTCAATTGCTTCTTCAGTTATTTTTTCAACAGAACCTTCGAGAAAGAGTGTATTTAATTCGCCTGCTGAATACCAATCTATATTGCCTTCAAAGTACTCTGGTACTGTTCTAGAAGGCGTACCACCACTTGCCCAATTACCTAACTCATTAAGACTTCTAATCGGAAGATCATTCGTATTATAAACTGGATTTCCAAACAGTTCGACAAATCGGGCTTTAACTAATGTATCAAATTTTTTTAATTCTTGTTTTCGATTTTCAATAATATTAACTACTTTCAAGAGTATATCTGCTATTTCTTTCTGTTTTTCAGCTGAAGGAAAAGGAATTTTAATATTATCAAAATCTCTCTTTATAATATGCTTCATGGTAGCCCCATGCATTTTAGCTTCCATCTCTTTCAAATTATACTCAACAGCAAATACGAAATATTGCTCATTCACTTCAATCTTATCAAACGCGACTTTAAAGATATGCTGATTTAAGAGGGCTTTTCCTCGGTTCCAAATATATACTCCGAGACTAGCTGACCAAGAAATCAAGACATCTCCATTATTAATTTCAACTTTTTTAGGGTATTCTCCATTATAAAAACCCACATCATAAGAATTCCCTGTAAGATCTTGAATTCTAATAATGGGAAGTCCTTCAGTACCACGATCTTCTGGCTTAAATGCATATCCATTTATATATGTAGCAATATCACCCAACCGTTTTTGTTCCATCATTTATTCCCACCACAAACCCGAATTTTCGAATCTGCTATCCTTTCTTCTATAATCCCAACAACCGTTCCAACTCATCCATTTCTTTTCCAATCTCCAGCTCCAGTTCCCGGATATTGGCCATGATTTCTGATGTTGGCGGATATTCCACCGGAGTGTATTCGATTTCTTTGTATTTATTGATACTGAGATCATAATCATTCTCCACAATATCTTTTTTCGGTACCATAAATGACTGATCTGTTCGTTTCCGTTCCACTTCTTTATCAAGGTTTTTGAAACGCTCTATAATATCTGGAATGTCATTCTCTGTGACCGGAGTACGTTTATCGTCCAGACTGAAGCCATCTGCTTTCATGTCATAAAACCACACCTGATCGGTTCCGCCATGTTCTGTTTTTGTAAAAATAAGGATTGCTGTGGATACTCCTGCATAAGGTTTAAATACACCGGAAGGCATGGATATTACAGCTTCCAGTCTCTGATTTTCAACAATTTCTTTTCGGATGGATTTATGTGCCCGTGATGATCCAAAAAGTACACCATCTGGTACAATACAAGCGCATCTTCCTCCAATTTTCATAATCCTCAAAAACAAAGCCAGAAATAAAAGTTCTGTTTTCTTTGTCTTACAAATCTTAAGAAGATCTCCAGAAACGGACTCTGCATCCAGGCTTCCTTTAAAAGGTGGGTTTGCCAGCACAAGAGAATACTGATCTTTATCTGCATTCTGATCAGATAAGCTATCCCGATACTCAATATAAGGATTTTCTATTCCGTGAGTCATCATATTCATGGCTCCAATACGAAGCATGGTGCGGTCCATATCGTATCCATGAAACATATGATTCATGTAATGATCTTTTTTCTGCTTATCATAAAAAATTTCTTCTTTTCTTTTTTCCTTCAGATATTCTCCTGCTGCAACCAGAAAACCTGAGGTTCCACATGCCGGATCACAGATAATTTCATCGCTGGACGGGTCCATCATCTCAACCATCATCCGGATAATATGTCTTGGTGTACGGAACTGTCCGTTTCGTCCGGACTGAGCTATTTTTGAAAGAAGATATTCATATACATCTCCTCTGACATCTGCTGTCTGGATTTCATTCATAAGTTTGTAAATTTCATCCAGAGAATCCACCACTTTGGATAAAAGGAGTGGTGTCGGAATCTTAAAGATCGCATCATCCATATATTTGGAATATGCACTGTTTTTATCATTATGAAGATTTTTTATAAACGGGAACACCCATTCCTGCATGATCATATACATTCTGTCTGCCGGAAAGTCATGGAATACGGACCATTTCAGCTGGCTTCCATCAATTGTTCTCTCACCTATTTTTACTTCTCCGGAAAAAATACTCTGAAATGGCAAACCAAGCATTGCACTTTCTCTTGCACGCATATTATCGGAATCATCCAGATCATGAATAAACATCAGGTATGTAATCTGCTCGATTACTTCCAGTGGATTTACCAGTCCTCCTGCCGCAAATATATCCCATAAACCATCTATTTTATTTTTTAATTCACCAGTGATCATTTTTTATCTCCCATCTATCGTTCATTATTCCAGGTATATTTCGTATACCTGCCGCCGCCGATTTTTAAAATTTTTTCTGCTGTCAGTAATTCTGCCAGTGTTCTCTGTATCGTTACCACACTGATATCCGGACACTTTTCTGCGATTTCCTTTTTTGTAATTGTTCCCGGAGTGTTTTTTATAATCTCTTCTATTCGCTCCGGTTTTGATATATTCTGCATTATCAGCAATTTTATCCTTGAAGAAAACTCTCTGTATGCTCCTACGATAACGCCAAACATATATTTTATAAATGGTATATAATCATTCTTATTCTCATACCAGTTCTCAGAACTTTCCCTTAAACATTCATAGTATAATTCCTTTGAATTTTCTATCATTCTCTCGATACTGATATATTTTCCCACAATATAGCCGGATCTGTACAAAAGTAACAGTGTAAGTAAACGGCTCATTCTTCCATTGCCGTCATTAAACGGATGTATGCATAGGAAATCCAGAATAAACATTGGAATCAAAAGAAGTGGATCTATTTCTCCTGTTGCCATTGCCTCTTCAAATGCTCTGCATAGTTCTTCCATTGCTTCCGGTGTTTCCCAGGCCGGTACTGGTTTAAACCGTATTTTTTTTATTCCCCGGGAATCTTCTTCCTCAATGACATTATCTGCAGTTTTATATTTCCCTCCAATATTGTAACTTTCAAATTTATACAAATCTCTGTGAAGCTGTAAAATAATCGCAGACTTTGGTGGGATATGGTCATGGCTTTCATGAATTGTATTCAATACATCTCTGTATCCGGCAATTTCCTGTTCATTTCTTGTCCTTGGCCTTGTTTTGTCTTTTACCAATTCCCGCAATCTGATATCTGATGTATAAATACCTTCTATTTTGTTGGAACTTTCCGTACTTTGAATTTTAGCGATTTCAACTAATTGTGTAAGAGTATCTGCTTTGGCCTCAATAAAAAGAGTTTGTTCTCCCTTAAATTCATGTATCTGTGTCAGATAAGATACAATTTCAGGAGTCAACAGATTTTTCCACTTTTCCCGATAATCAAACCGTCTCATATATTTTCCATCACCTTCTTTATAACTCTTTTTGGATTTTATTTACTTCAAGTATATAAATCAATCTTATCAATGTCAACTTTAATTTGATCATTTTCGCAAGAATGATTAAATTGAAAGTGAAATGATAAAATTAAAAAGTCCAACAACAAATGCTTCTGCACGGATCTTCAGCATTTACTGTCGGACTTTTATCCTTTTTATTCCTTTTTGAAATATATCACAATGTCATATTGTAGAGCAAAAGATTATTCTGCATGGTCTTTCAGGTACTCTGCACGCCCCTCTTCGTAGAGGTTATTTCCCTCGCTGTCAATGATGACTACAAGCGGCATGTCTTCCACATAAAGCTTGCGGAGTGCTTCTGCTCCAAGGTCTTCGTAAGCGATAAGCTCTGCTTTTTTGATGCATTTTGCAAGAAGTGCACCCGCACCGCCGATGGCTCCGAAATATACGCCGTCATATTTTTTCATTGCATCTACGACTTCCGGAAGGCGGGCACCTTTTCCGATCATTCCTCTGGCGCCTACGGACATCATGGTCGGTGCATAAGCATCCATACGGCCGCTGGTTGTAGGGCCTGCGGAGCCGATGACTTCGCCTGGTTTTGCCGGAGTCGGACCTACATAGTAAATGGTAGCATCTGTAGGGTCAAAAGGAATTTTTTCTCCTTTTGCAAGGGCCTCGCACATTCTCTTGTGACCTGCATCACGGGATGTATAGATGGTTCCTGTCAGTAAAACCTGGTCGCCCGCATGGAGAGTTCTTGCCAGCTCTCTTGTCAGAGGCAGTGTGATCTTTCTTCTTTCCATATTAAAGCACCTCCGTTTTATGACGTGTTACATGGCAGTTGATGTTAACTGCACATGGCATACCTGCGATATGGGTAGGCATAGTCTCAATGTTCAGACCGATAGCTGTGGTCTTTCCGCCAAAGCCCTGAGGTCCGATACCAAGCTTGTTGATCTTCTCCAGCATCTCTTTCTCAAGATCTGCATAGTAAGGATCCGGGTTCTCTGTATTCAGAGGACGCATCAGCGCTTTCTTTGCAAGAAGTGCACATTTGTCAAAAGTTCCTCCGATACCAACACCAACTACCATAGGCGGACATGGGTTCGGACCTGCAGTTTCTACAGCCTCAAGAATGAAATCCTTGATTCCCTGAAGGCCTGCAGATGGCTTGAACATACGGATCTGGCTCATATTCTCGCTTCCGAAGCCTTTTGGTCCTACAGTTACTTTCACCTGATCTCCAGGAACGATCTCTGTATAGATCATAGCCGGTGTATTGTCACCTGTGTTTCCACGGCGTACCGGATCCTTGACAACGGATTTTCTCAGGTAACCTTTATCGTATCCGCGGCGTACACCTTCATTGATGGCATCATTTAAATCTCCGCCTGTAAAGTGGACATCCTGACCAATTTCAAGGAATACGCATGCCATTCCGGTATCCTGACAGATCGGAACATTCTCACTGTCTGCGATATCAAAATTCTCGATAATGTTATCAAGGACACCTTTTGCGATCTCACCGTCCTCGCAGGCACGGCAGGTTTTGATAGCATCCTTCACATCTTCCGGGAGATGTTCATTGGCTTCGATACAGAGTTTTTCGATAACCTCTGTAAGTCTGCTTACTTCGATTTCTCTCATAATAGACTCCTTTCGCTTATCTCATATGTTTTTATTATTCATAACATATTGTTAACGTTCGTGGCGGGCATATTTCGGCAGAAGCATAGGAGATACGTCTCCTGTATCAACTCCTGCATTTTTCAGTTCCTCTTCATATTTTCTGATATGATCCAGATTCATGGTGCCAAGCTCTACCTCTTTGCATTTGGCAGCTGCTTTTTTACCTGCATTTCGTCCGAATACAATTACATCAAGAAGAGAGTTGCCCATCAGTCGGTTTCTTCCGTGGATTCCGCCTGCTGCCTCTCCTGCAACCAGAAGGTTCGGGATTTCTTTTGTAAATCCGTCTCCGTTGATCTCAAGTCCACCGTTCTGATAATGAAGGGTCGGGTAGATCACGATCGGAACTTTTCTCATATCAATGCCGTAATTCATGTACATACGGAACATGGCAGGGATTCTCTTTTCGATAGTTCCCTCACCGCCCAGGATCTCGATCATCGGAGTATCCAGCCATACACCTTTTCGTCCACCTGGAACTTCCACGCCACGGCCTTCCTCACACTCACGGATAACACCGGAAGCATTTACGTCACGAGTTTCCAGCGGATGGATATAAGCTTCTCCGTTTGCATTTACAAGCTGTGCACCAACGGAACGAACCTTCTCTGTTACCAGGGCACCAAGGATCTGTGACGGATAGATCGCACCTGTTGGATGATACTGGATAGAATCCTGGTAAAGAAGGGAAGCGCCTGCTCTGTATCCAAGCACGAGTCCGTCAGCAGTTGCTCCGTAGTGATTGGAGGTCGGGAATCCCTGATAATGCATTCTTCCTGCACCACCGGTTGCAATTACAACTGTTTTTGCTCTTGCAACGGAATAGTCTCCGGTTTCCATGTTGAGAAGAACTGCACCGGCAGTCTGACCTTTTTCATCCTTCAGAAGTTCTACAGCGGAGGTAAATTCCACTACCGGGATCTTAAGATTTAAGACCTCATCACGGATAGTACGCATGATCTCTGATCCGGAATAATCCTTTGCAGCATGCATTCTCTTTCTGGATGTACCGCCACCATGTGTAGTGACCATGGTTCCGTCTTCTGCTTTATCAAACTCAACACCAAGGTCGTTGAGCCATTTGATCGCATCCGGGGCTTCCATTACCAGTCTTTTTACAAGCTCCGGTTTTGCGGCAAAATGTCCTCCTCCAAAGCAGTCCAGATAATGCTGTACCGGGGAATCATTTTCTTTATCTGCTGCCTGGATCCCGCCTTCTGCCATCATGGTGTTGGCATCACCGATACGGAGTTTTGTAACGATCATAACGTTGGCACCTGCGTTGTGGGCCTCGATGGCACAGGAAGAGCCTGCTCCGCCACCGCCGATGATCAGTACATCTACATCATAATCGATTTTTGTAAGATCGATTTTTTCGTTGAGCAGACGGCTTTCTGAATGGAGCATTTTTGTCAGTTCCAGTGGTGCTTTCTGTCCCTTGTTCGGTCCTACCTTGATCTCTGCAAATGCATCCGGGTTATAGTCCGGATGGAATTTTTTGAGAAGAGCATCTTTCTCATCTGCACTCAGACGTCTTGGCTCTGTTGCCATACGCTCCGCTCTTGTAGCCTCTACCTTTTTGATGGATTCCATCATATTTTCTGGATATGGTGCATACATGTTTTACGCCCTCCTACTTCTCGATTTCTCTGCTGTTGTAAAGTTCCTGCATCTCTGTGATCGGCTTCTGCATGATCTTCTCGATCATATCATCAAATTTGCCCTCGTGGATCTCTTCCACACGTTTCTCCAGATGCTCGCTTTTCGGCGCAATATATTTTCCGGTGAGACGTCTTGCCAGAAGACCTACCATCGGATGGGAAATTCCTGCCGGACATCTTACGGAACAGCAGCCGCAGCTTACACAGTCAAAGGATTCCTCTGCACATTTTTCAAGCTCGCCTCTCTGAGCATATGCAATATACTGCATGACATTTAAGTCCTGTGTACAGGCCTTTGTGCATGCATTGCATCCGATGCAGCTGTAGATCTCCGGATAAAGCTCCATCATTACCTGCTGATTCGGCTTAAGATCTTCTATATTATAAAGTCTCTTGTCTGTAGGGAAGAACGGGATACTTGCCACATACATTCCCTCCTGCACCTGTGTCTGACAGGCGAGACAGGTTTTCAGCTCATTCTGTCCCTTGATCCTGTAGATGGTCGCGCAGGCACCGCAGAATCCGTGTCTGCAGCCGCATCCTCTTTTTAATGTATAACCGGCATATTCCATAGCTGTCATAATGGTCAGATCACCGGGAACGCTGTATTTTTTACCGAAAAAATATACATTTACCATATTATTTTCCATGTTGGTGTCCTTTCTTTTATCCAAATCGTACGCCATGTGGAACAGCCATCTCACACGTGCCCGTCGCAACGCTCTGCTGAACTAAGTACTAACTGCGACTAAGGAGTTCAGGAGAGCCTTCACTCCTAAGTCTTCGTAAGTACTGGATTTCAGCGCCGCTAAAACCGCTCCTAAAATGGGCATCTTAGCGAGATGGCTGTTCCACATGGCTGTGTACTGGCTATAACCAGCGCATATATTTGAAAGTTTCTTAAGGTGCAATCTATAACTTAGTACTCATTAGGTAATTCATCCACCTCATCACATCGGAATACTGGGCCGTCTTTGCAGACGTATTTGTCTCCGATGTTGCAGCGGCCGCATTTTCCGACACCGCATTTCATACGAAGCTCCAGTGTGGTATATACCTGATCTCTGGAGAAGCCCAGCTCTTCCAGTCCTGCCAGAACGAATTTGATCATGATCGGCGGACCGCAGACCAGAGCGGTCTTATTGGTATCAAAACCAATCTCCTTCAGATAATTCGGAACAAATCCTACATGACCGTCCCAGCCTTCCTGCTCGCGGTCAATGGTAAGATATACATTTACACCTTCTGTTTTCATCCATACTTCCTGGATTTCCTTAAGCTGCACCAGATCATCTGCGGAACGGGAACCATAGAGAATATCTACTGTTCCGTAATCCTCACGGTTATCCAGCACATAATTGATCACAGAACGAAGAGGTGCCAGACCGATTCCACCTGCGATGAACAGGAGATTTTTTCCCTTTAACTTATCTTCCACCGGAAAATGATTTCCGTATGGTCCGCGGACTGCGATCTCATCTCCAACCTGAAGGCTGTGGAGATAATCGGTAAGGGATCCGCATTTTTTGATGCTGAATTCCTGATAATCCTTTACAGTCGGAGAAGAAGTAATGGAAAACATACCTTCACTGACGCCTGGTGCACAGACCATGGCACACTGTCCTGGCATATGCTCGAAAAGCTTTCCACCCTCCGGAGCTTCCACACGGAAGGTTTTTACATCCGGTGTCTCCTGACGGATATCGGTGATCACGCCAACCTTTGGGATCAGCGTATCCAGTGTATAATTTTTATGACAGGTACATTCACTCATTCTTTTCACCTCCCTGTTTTTCAAAGGCCTTGATGACTTTTACGATATTTAAAGATTCCGGACATTTCTCCACGCAGCGGCCGCAGCCAACACAGGAGAACATGCCGTCATTATTTAACGGATAATAAACAAGCTTATGCATAAATCTCTGACGGAATCTCTGCATCTGGCTGGTACGGTTGTTTCCGTGAGCCATCATGGTAAAATCAGAGTACATGCAGGAATCCCAGCAGCGGTAACGGTGAACACCGTGCCCTGTGTCGTAATCCTTAATGTCATAGCACTGACAGGTCGGACATACGAAGGTACAGGTTCCGCAGGCAAGACAAGGCTTGTACAGTTTCTCCCATACAGGAGAATTGAAACGGTCCATGTATTCTTCCTGCGCCCATCCTTCCAGTGAAAGATGTGTATATGGAAGAAGCTCGATAATACCACGGATCGCCTTCTTCTCCTCTTCTACCTTTGTCTCATCAGCATCTGCCAAAAGCTCCTTCACAGCTTCTGTCAGAGCATTTCCCTTTTCTGTGAGAGGCTTCCAGAAAAGCTCTCCCTCGATGATCCAGGCTGCAACATCTGCTTCCGGATCTGCAGCATCAATGCCAAATACTTTACAGAAGCAGCTTTCCTCCGGTTCATGACAGGCAAGCGCTACAATAGTTCCATGTTCTCTTCTTGCCTGGTAAAAAGTATCCACCGGATCCCCAAGGAATACCTTGTCGAGAACCTTCACCCCCTGTACATCACAGGCTCTCATTCCGAATACGACAAAATTCTGGTCTTTCAGCGCCTGAGGCTCAATGCTGATATTTTTTCCGTCCTTTTTACAGGTATAGAGATTTTCACTCTGCGGAAAGAAAGCATCCTTCGGTGATTTCACGGTTTTCAGTGTTTCAAGGGAAACTTCTGCATCCTCGCTCCATGCCTTGAAGTTCACCTGTTCACTTACCTTTACCGGTAAATATAATTCCTGGTCTGCGGCAATTTTCCGGAATAATGCCGGCAGATTTTCTACTGCGATCTTATACATACATTATCCCCTTTCTGCCACGATCCCTGGCTCTACATCCTCAAAGGTAAAGCTGGTAAGCGGACCCTTTGACTCCGCATCCTCGCCTGCCTGATACTCACCGTAAAACGCATCAATATCCTTGATAAACTTACGGTTAAACAGATGAAGGGGAATTCCCTGCGGGCAGACTCTGCTACACTCGCCACAGTCCGTACATCTTCCGGCTACATGGAAGGCACGAATCACATGGAACATCTTTTCCTCAAAGGAATCCACATTTGCCTTCTGGGCGCTGTCGAACTTGTTGCTGTCAAAAACGCATTTGCGGCAGCTGCAGGCCGGACATACATTACGGCAGGCATTACAGCGGATACATTTACTCAGCTCGCTCTGCCAGAATGCAAATTTTTCTTCCGGACTCATTGCCTCGATCCGCTCAACTTCTGCAAAACGGTCAGCGTCCTTTGTCTCCTTTGACTCACCGATCAGTTCATCGTAAATTTTATGCTCTTTTCCTTTACATACATGGCAGCGTTCCAGCATGGCATCTTTGTATGCACAGGTTTTTTCTCCGTAAACAGTATCCACAGTCAATGTCTCTGCATCTCCGGTAATCTCTGCTCCGGAAATTCCCCGGATACCCTTGATCCCCATTTTGCGGATCTTTTCAATATCCAGCTTTCCTTTACAGCCAACACCTACGATATAGGCTTTTTCTCTGTCTACACGATGCTCTTTCAAAAGCTGGTTAAAGCTATATGTATCGCAGGGCTTCAGACAGACCATGGTTTTTCCTTCCAGCTTGGAAGCTTCGATCATATATTTGCTTAAATTGGCACCGCAGAATCCATCATAGACAAAATCCTCCAGAGATTCCGGTGTTTCAAAATAGGCTGGTTCCGGATTAAAGGCAAGATCTCCGGCTTTCCACCCAAGAACCCGGACTACCGTGCCATCTGCAAGCAGTTCTTTTGCACGTTTTATCAGCTCCTGCATCTTATATCCTCCAATCTCACGTTTTTACCAAGTGAATGGATCTTCTCAACAAACTCATTCATAGTCTGTGAAAATTTCACGCCTTCTGCGGCAGATACCCATTCCACACGTGTTCTTCCGTTTTCCACCCCAATATAATCCAGCATTGAAAACAGAAGTGTCATACGTCTTCTTGCATAATAGTTTCCGGTACTGTAATGGCAGTCTCCCGGATGGCATCCGCACATGATCACACCATCGGCTCCTTTTTCAAAGGCACGGAGGATGAACATGGGATTGACACGGCAGGAACATGGAACACGGATGATCTTTACATCCGCCGGATAGCTCAAACGGCTGCTTCCGGCAAGGTCTGCTCCGGCGTAGCTGCACCAGTTACAGCAGAATGCCACGATCTTTGGTCTGAATTCTTCCTTTGTTTCTATCGACATATTGCATCCACCTCCGCGATAATCTGTCTGTTGGAGAAGCCCTGAAGGTCCATGGCTCCTGACGGGCAGGCTACTGTGCAGGCACCGCAGCCCTGGCAAAGTGCTGTATTGACAACCGCAACTCTTCTTGTCTCACGGATACCGTGATCGTTGACCTGTTTCTCCTCATAGGAAATCGCTCCGTAAGAACATACATTTGCACAGGTAGAGCATCCGTTACAGAGAAGCTCGTCGGATTTTGCCGTACATGGATTGGTTGTCAGCTTGTCCTTTGCAAGAAGTCCTATGGCCTTAACAGCCGCAGCTCCTGCCTGGGCAACTGTCTCCGGGATATCCTTTGGTCCCTGGCATACACCGGAAAGGAAAATTCCTGCTGTCGGTGATTCTACAGGACGAAGCTTTGCATGAGCTTCTGTAAGGAAATTGTTGGTGTCAATACTTGCAGTAAGCATGGTAGCGATCTTACGTACATCCGGATTTGGCTCAATGGCTGTTGCAAGAACTACCATATCTGCTTTCTTGAAGATCTGCTTATTATCAAGAAGATCCGAGCCCTGAACAAGAAGTGTTCCATCCGGCTGCGGAATTACTTTTCCTACCTGACCTTTGATGTAGTTTACGTTATACTGCTCAACTGCTCTTCTGTAAAACTCATCGAAGTTTTTACCAGGTGTACGGACATCAATATAAAATACCGTCACATTGGTATCCGGATATTTATCACGGATCAGCATGGCATGCTTAGCTGTGTACATACAGCAGATCTTGGAACAGTATGGCTTTCCACGGTCATCGGAGCAACGGCTTCCAACACACTGGATAAATACGATCTCCTTCGGTGCTTTTCCATCGGAAAGACGCTCAAGATGTCCTTTTGTAGGTCCTGCAGCATTCATGATACGCTCCAGCTCCAGAGATGTGATCACATCCTTGCTCTGGCTGTATGCGTATTCATCATATTTGTCAAGCTTGATGGTATCAAATCCGGTTGCCACCACGATTGCTCCGTATTTCTGTGTTACGATCTCATCCTGCTGATCGTAATCAATGGCTCCTGCCTGACATACTTTGGAGCAGACACCACATTTGCCTGTCTTAAATTTCAGGCAATGCTCTCTGTCGATCACAGGAACATTTGGAATCGCCTGTGCAAACGGAGTATAAATAGCTGACCGGTTGTTCAGCCCTCTGTTGAACTCATTTGGAATCTTTTTGGAAGGACATTTTTCCTGGCAGACTCCACAGCCTGTACATTTGTCCATGTTGACACTTCGCGCTTTTTTGCGGATATCAACAGTAAAATCTCCTACAAAACCTGCAACTTTTTCTACTTCACTGTATGTATAGATATTGATCTTTTCGTGAGCTGCAGCCTCCACCATTTTTGGAGTAAGGATACATGCGGAGCAATCCAGAGTAGGGAAGGTTTTGTCAAGCTGTGACATTCTTCCGCCGATACTTGGTGTTTTTTCCACAATATCAACTTCATAGCCTGCATCGGCAATATCAAGAGCCGTCTGGATTCCGGCGATACCGCCTCCGATGATCAGGGCTCTCTTTGTAACCTGGCTTTCTCCCGGCTGAAGAGGAGCATTTAAATTAACTTTTGCTACTGCTGCTCTTGCAAGGATCACGGCCTTCTCCGTAGCCTCCTGCATATCCTTGTGGATCCAGGAACAGTGCTCACGGATATTTGCGATCTCCACCATATATGGATTCAGGCCGGCCTTTTCCGCTGCTTTACGGAAAGTTGCCTCATGCATACGCGGAGAACAGGAACAGACAACCACTCCTGTGAGATTTTTTTCACGGATGGCTTCCTGGATCCTGGACTGTCCTGCTTCAGAACACATATACTGATAATCTTCTGCATGGACAACTCCTGGCTCTTTTGCAATGATCTCCACAACCTTTTTCACGTCTACCGTAGCGGCAATATTACTTCCGCAATGACAGACAAATACACCGATTCTCTGCACTTTCTCACCTCCTGTATCTTCTGAACGCACTTACAAGCAGCTGCTGAGGAAGCTCCGGATCAAGAAGCTCCGGAATTTCATTTGGTGAAAGATAGTCTCCGCCTTTTTCCCGAACAACCAGCTGTCTTGCCCCGTCAATGATCTTTCCGGGTTTTACGTCTCGCGGACAGCGCTCCACACAGGCAAAACAGGAAAGACATTTCCACAGGGATGCTGAATTTACAAGTGCTTCGATATTTTCATTGATCACGTAGGACACAAACTGATGAGGCTTGATATCCATCTCGTCAAAGGATGGGCAGGTAGCAGAGCATTTGCCACACTTCATACATTTCAGAGGATTGGTCCCGCTGATCTCCTTTATTTTTTCCGCAGCAGAATGGTTATCTCTCATTTTGCCACCTCCTCTTTGACGCCAAGGGCTTCTGCCAGAAGCTCTGTAAAATAGTAAACCGGCATTTTATTTCCGGAATTTTTATTCAGATTGTATTTGCAGAGCGGACAGGCAGTGATCAGCATATCTGCGCCAAAGCCTGCTGCGCTTTCTTCAATCTTTTCACACATATTCTGTGACATTTCTTTTTCTTTCAGGGATATATATCCTCCACAGCATTCATTTCTGTAAGGATAGATCACAGGCTCAGCGCCAAGGGCACGGATAAAATCCTCCATGATCCTTGGATTTTCCGGATCATCAAATGCCATGATCTTTCCAGGTCTCAGAAGCAGACATCCGTAATAGGCTCCGATCTTCTTTCCGGTAAAAGGATTTACTACTTTTTCTTTCAGTTTATCAAAACCGACTCTGTCCCGGAGAACCTCCAGATAATGGAGAACGGTTGTCTCTCCTTCATAGGGAGCTTCCAACTGCATATAATTGTTGGCTCTGGTCCGGATATCTTCCACATTTTTCATATCATCATTGACACGCTTGATCACATGATGACAGGCTGAACAGATCGTCACCAGATCCTGGCCTTTTTCTTTTGCCTGGTTTAACGCACGGACGGAAGAAAGCTTTGTGGCGATCTCGTCTGTGCCAAGCGGATAAACACCACCACAACACTGCCAGTCCTCGATCTCCTCAAGCTCAAACCCAAGGGCTGTGGCACTGGCTCTGGCATACTCATCCAGATCTTTGGCCTTTGTTCTCAGGGTGCAACCCGGATAATAACTGTACTTCATACCTTTCATTATCCTTTCTTAGTCTAAAATCTGACGTTTATAGTAGATATTCTTGTTCATATATTGTCTTTTTTTTAACGATACATGAATAAAAAAATGAAATCTCAACTAACACTTATTTGAGTTTTTTTATCAATTTGCACCCAAATAAAAGAGAAAAACACTCTTCCTCCGCAATTAAGAAGTGTATTAGCTCGATTTCCGAAATCATCATATCACGTTATTTCTGTTTCGACAAGGCTTTTTCGATATTTTTTGTGTTTTTTTTAACGTACTTTTGAAAAACCTTATCATTTACGATCCTGCTTCCATGATAATTTTCATTTTCGGGCATAAAAAAAGCTCCGGATCTCTCCGAAGCTTTTTTGCTCCTATTAGTAAATAATGATCGGATAACCTGCATCAATGGTGTTATAGATCAGTGCTGCCTGATCCTTAGGCAGATTGATGCAGCCGTGGCTTCCGTTGGTTTTATAACGGTTCCCGCCAAAGGATGACTGCCAGGACGCATCATGAAGTCCCTGTCCGTAGACAAAAGGCATCCAGTAATTAACCTTTACGTTGTATCCATACTCAGAGCTTGACAGATTATAGGGACTCGCCTTGTAGGCGATCGGCCATGCACCACGATATGTTTCACGCCCCTTCACCGGCTTACCGCTGACAATATCTGTTTCCGTCACAAGGCTTCCGTCCTTATACAGCCACAAATGCTGTGCATCCAGACTGACCTCTATGTAACTGCCTGCCAGATCGTCTGTTCCGTTTCTCTGGTATCCTTTTTTGCTGTAAACAGGCTCTCTTGTTACAGCAGTACCACTTTTCAGGTCTTCCAGAAGCTGAGCATATTCTCCGTCCTGATCGATCCGGTATCCGTACTCATTTCCCTCAATGGTCACATCCGTTCCCGCAGATGTATGAAAGGTGCGGGGAACATAAATGGTATTGTATTTGTTGGCAAGCTCACTGATGTAGGCTTTAATGGCTTTTTCATCCAAAGTCAGCGCCTCCCCCTCAGCCTTCAGCCAGGATGTGATCGTATCGGAATCCAGAACAGCCGTTTCACTTCCGAATGTATAAGTTACTGTACTGCTGCGGTATTTCTTCAGCTGGCTGTTCAGGTCTGTAACCTTATTTTTCATATCCTCTGTTGCAGTGACAGTCGGACTTACATACACATGCTTGTTGATCGGTACTGTAATGATATCTCCAAGAAGAGCCGTATCAAATGCTGCGTTCAGATTTGTGTCCACAGTAGTCTCCAACTTATCCGGATCGATCTCCGTCCCCTGTACCTGCTTCACAAGGGTGAATTCTTTTTTCTCCTTATCGTACTGAATGGCGGCATCAACAGAAGCTTTTCTTTCTTCCGTACCGAAATTTGAAAGATCGAGAGCCTGCTTTTCCTGCTCCTCATCTTCCTCGATCTGACATTCCGGTTCTATATTTTCTTCCTTTGGAAAAAGCTTCCGGCTCTCTTCCCGCTGTTTCTGAATTTCTGTAAGCTTACTCAGAAGGGCTTCTTCATTGAGACTGTAGCCCAGCTCTTTCAAAGTAGTACTGTAAACTTCCTGATCATTTTCCTGAAAGGATACCGGACGATCTGCAAATTCCGCAGTGATCTTTTCTTCTGCCTGCTTTGCATCCAGTCCGGAAACATCCACTCCCCATATGGAAATCTTCCGTCCCAGCGTATTGTGATCTGCCAAGTATGTATAGACAAATAACCCTGCCACTGCCAGGATCGTTACGCCAATGCAGATTCCAAGTATGATCTTCAGTGTCTTTTTACTGATGGTTGATCTTTTCTCCATACCCTTATCCCTCGAGTCTTATGTAATATATGTTATGTTGTCACACTGGCTGTTATTATAATACAATAAATCCCATTTTCTGTAAAAATGACTTATCCCGGATCCTTCTGATCCGGTAAAAAAAGACAGACTGACGCCTCTGCGAAAATCTGTCTTTCTCATACGTTTCTTTATCTGTTTCTTCCGGCAATATTTCTCCAGGGATCTTCTGCTTCTTATTCCGGCATTACGATCTTGCCTGCAACGGCACAGGCTGCTGCTGTTTTCGGAGATGCCAGATAGATCTGAACCTTGGAAGTTCCCATACGTCCCAGAAAATTACGATTGTTGGTTGCCACGACCTTTTCACCGTCTGTCAGGATTCCGCCGGTCCTTCCGCAGCAAAGTCCGCAGCCCGGATGTGTAATGACAGCCCCTGCTTCCGCAAGAGTATCCAGAATGCCAAGCTCAATAGCCTGACGGTAAATTTTGCGGCTGGCAGGAGTCACGATCAGCTTTACAAAGTCTGCAACCTTTTTGCCCTTCAGCACCTCTGCTGCCGCCATAAGGTCCTCCAGACGTCCGTTGGTGCAGGAACCGATGAATACCTGGTCGATGGTCTCACCCTGAAGCTCACTGACATCACGGATCTTGTCCACCTGAGACGGACATGCCATTACCGGCACAAAATCCTCTGCTTTATAAGTTATGGTCTTCATGTAGACAGCATCCTCATCTCCCACAAGACTCTTCTGATAATCATCAAGCTCTACGTTGCAGTAAGCAGCTGTCTTCTCATCTGGTGTGAAAAGTGCACATTTCGCACCGGCCTCAATTGCCATATTCGCCATAGTCATACGGCTTGCCACAGACATATTTTCAATGGTGCTTCCGCAAAATTCCAGAGCACGGTAAGTAGCTCCATCTGCACGAAGGTCACCGATCAGGCGGAGGATGATATCCTTGGACATGACATTCTCCGGAAGTTCTCCATCGATCACAACCTTTATGGTTTCCGGAACCTTGATCCACATGGTTCCTGTTCCCAGGATGCTGGCCATCTCTGTGTAACCGATGCCGGAAGAAAACGCACCGACACATCCATAAGTCGTGGTATGGCTGTCTGTGCCAAATACAATATTACCGGGTTTAACATAACCTGCCTCAGTCATAAGCTGATGACAGATACCGTCACTTCTGTGTACGTTTTTCATGCCATATTTAGCTGCAAAAGCATCTCCCACATGGAAATGTCTGGTATCATCCTGCTGACTTGCCGGTACAAGATGGTCATAGATCAGAACAACCTTGTCCGGATCCCACAGCTTCTGAAAGCCCATCTCCTCAAATTTGTCCGCTACAAACGGAATAAAGATATCATGGATCATCACTCTGTCAACATTGACCGTCACGATATCGCCAGGCTTTACTGCTTTGCCTGTGTTATGTCTGATAATTTTCTCAATGATCGTCTCACCCATTATTTCTCTCCTTTCCGTCTTAGTCCAGACCGTTCAGTTTGCGCATGGCTTTTACAAGTCCGCCAGCCTGAATAATATCCATCAGATTCTCCGGAAGAGAAGCAATCGGGTACTGTTTTCCGTTATGGTCTACATGCTCGTTCATCACAACTGTAACTTCATCTCCCTCTTTCACATTGTCGTGAAGATCCGGCTGTTCGATAAGAAGAAGGCCGTTGTTGATGGAGTTGCGGAAAAAGATCCGTGCAAAAGATTTCGCAATAACACACTGTACGCCCAGTGCTTTAATGATCTCCGGTGCCTGCTCTCTGGAGGAACCGCAGCCGAAGTTCTTTCCTGCTACAATAATGTCACCTTTCTGGATCTGTCCTGCCAGCTCCGGGCGAAGGGGACTGAATCCGTACTGTTTCATATCGTCAATGGTTTTCAGCGCCAGATACTCGGTCGGAATGATGATATCGGTGTCAATATCATCGCCCAATACCCACACTTTTCCTGTAAATGCTTCCATATGTATATTCTCCTGTTTATTCCTGAATATCTTTTCTGAGGTTTTTATACTCTGTCTGCAGTTGCGATCTCACCTGCAATGGCAGATGCGGTAACCGTTGCCGCAGATCCCAGATAAACCTTGGAGCTCGGATGTCCGGCACGTCCCTTGAAGTTACGTGTTCCGGTGCTGATAAGAACCTCGTTCTCACCGATCACACCCTGGCAGCTTCCCCAGCATACACTGCAGTTCGGGTTCATCACAATAGCGCCTGCTTCCATGAAGATATCAATCAGGCCTTCTTTTAATGCCTGGCGGTAGATGGTCTGGCTTGCAGGAACGACCAGGAAACGAACGCCTTCTGCAACTTTTTTACCCTTGATCACCTCTGCGCCTACACGGAGGTCTTCAATACGGCCGTTGTTACAGGAGCCAAGAAATGCCTCGTTGATCTTGATGCCGCAGGTTTCCTCAGCCGGAACTACATTGTCAACGAAGTCCGGTTTCGCTACAACCGGGCGTACTTTGGAAAGATCGAAGGTGTACTCTCTTGCGTAAACAGCATCCGGATCGCTGTGATATACAGCTTTTGGTTCACGGCCATGCTCTTTCAGATATTCCAGAGCCTTGTCATCTGCCTCAAAGATTCCGGTCTTCGCACCGGCCTCAACAGCCATGTTGCAGAGAGCCATACGGTCGCTGATGCTTAATGTTTTGGCGCCTTCGCCGGTAAACTCCATTGCCTGATAATTACATCCGTTTGCTCCGATCTCTCCGATAATGGTAAGGATCAGATCTCTTGCATAAACACCCTCAGGAAGTTTCCCTGTCAGGTTGAATTTCACAGTTTCCGGTACCATAACCCAGGAAGTTCCGGTTACCATTCCATAAAGAAAGTCTGTACATCCTACACCAGTACCGAAAGCGCCAAGTGCTCCATAAGAACAGGTATGGCTGTCTGCACCAAAGATCAGCTGTCCCGGACGGACATAATTCTCGATCATGATCTGATGACACACGCCTTTTCCTTCCCAGAAATCAATGTTGTTTTCTCTTGCAAAATCTCTCATTTTTTTCTGGGATGCTGCTGTTTTCGGGCTGTCAGACGGTACATTGTGGTCTACGATAAATACCAGTTTCTTTGTATCTGCGATATGTGGATTTTTTAATTTGTTGTTGTACATGTCAACAGTCAGATGTGTGGTTCCGTCATTGCTCATCAGATGATCCAGCTGAACTGTATAGATATCTCCGGGTTTTACACTGTCCACTCCAGCCGCTGCCGCGATGATTTTTTCTGCGATCGTCATTCCCATCTCTTATTCCTCCTCACGGTTCAGAGAAGCGATAAGGCCGCCCTGATTCAGTATATTCTGCATGTATTCCGGCAGTTTTGTGCAGGAATAAGTCTTACCATTGGCAACAGCAGTTCCCTCGGACATATGAAGCTCCAGGGTATCTCCTGTCTTCACAGCATCCGGAAGATCCTTACAGACAATTGCCGGAAGTCCGATATTAATGGCATTGCGGAAAAAAATACGGGCAAAAGATTTCGCAATAACTGCCTTTACTCCAAGTGCCTTAAGAACACCCGGTGCCTGCTCTCTGGAGGATCCGCATCCGAAGTTCTCTCCTCCAACTACAAAATCTCCCGGTTTAACCTTTTTGGAAAAATCCGGATCCAGTGATTCAAATGTGTGGCCTTTCATTTCATCCAGATTCGGCAGAAGCAGATACTGGGATGCAATGATCTGATCGGTATCAAGGTCATTATGAAATTTAAAAATTGTTCCCTTATCCATAAAACAAGTTCCTTTCTGATCGTTATCCATTTCAGGGCAGTCATTCCTCCGCTGCCCTATTCGTCCTATATTCTAACACAAAACATCATATAATTAAAATGTATATTTTTAATACTTAATATAACTTTAAGTTATAAAGTCATTTCCCTGTGATCAGCGCAAAATATCCCCACTCCCACAGAAGCTCTTCAAAACTGTTCTCAAGATATTCCCGGATATCGTCTTCCTCATATCCGGTCATTCTGGAGATCACTACCATATAATCCCGGAGTGTTTCGTAGGGAAGAGATCCCCGTCCATCTTTCTGCCACCGAAGAAAAACAGCCTGGCGGATGGTGGCATATTCCATACCGATCCACTGCATATGGACCAGGGCATCTTCCAGATCTCCCTCCGGTGTCAGAAGATCTGAATATACTTCGTTGGCAAGAAAGCTCCGGAGAAGGTCTTCATATACACGAAATTTCCGATAAAAATCCTCCCGGGCTTCCACCAGTTCCTTTTCCTCATATTCTTCGGACAATTCCTCCGCAAGTTCCATCACCGGCTCCAGATATTTCCGGTAAAGTCCCTCTTTCCGGTAATTTACAGCCAGGTCCTGCAAAAGTTCATTGCATTCGTCCATGGTATCCAGAACAGGCAGCTCTATTTCATTAATAGCATGTTCCAGTTGGCGAATCGTTTTCTCTGAAAAATAATCTTCCACAAGCTCTGTGGTAAGCGGCATGTTCCAGTGAAGTTCCTTCAGAACATAAAAACTTTCAAGAAGGATTTCCTCCGGTGTTTTTTCAGGATCCATTATAAGATCCATAACCTTCCGGCGCACAAGAAAAAGCGGCTGTTCCTTTTCTTTTGGAGTTTCCGGAAAAGCGATTCTTTTCTTCCCCTTCCAGATGTCCAGGACAGCCGGGCAACAGGGCATCATGGTCGCTTCCTTATGATCCTGAAATTCATGGATCTCCCTTGGAAAAATCTGGCAGGTCTCTGAAAGCATCGAATCCCCATAAGCACTTACCAGATAGCACAGTCTGTTCTTTGCAAGAAAAGGACAATCGTGCTCTTCCGTCATCTTCATGATCCGGCTGCCGTCCTTTTTCATGGTATAGGCCTGCAGGCAGCTTCTGTGTCCGGGCACCTCTGACGGCGGCTGGATGGTTTTCCAGTTTCTGTAGGTTTCATCATCTATGTTGATCTTCCATTCCCTGCAGCAGCTGATGGTGCATTTGTCTGCAATACAGGTAAATTCGTCGTAATAATCAGGTTTTAATAATTCCATGTTTCCTCCATATTCTTTATTTTCCAGCTCCAATGTCTCCTGTTTGCAAAATGGACATGAGTTGACCTGTTTTATTTTCCCCGTAAACACAGAAAAGCGGAATTCTATCCGCTTTTTCTGATATTCTGTGTATTCGTTTTTATTCTGCAGTCTCTCCCAGAAGCTGCCTGTGAACTTTCCGCCTTACAAACCAGAAACAGGTCACCTGCATGATGATCGTAAGGATCCAGGATGCCGGATAAGAAATAAACAGTACTTTCAGTGATCTGTGAGCCGGGAAAATTCCGAAAATCCACACAATTCGAAGGCCGACCGTTCCGATAATAGACAGGATCATGGGGACACCGGAGCGTCCCATTCCGCGCAGTGCTCCCGGAAACAGATCCATCTGTCCGCAGAGGAAATAGGTAACTGTGGTATAGGCAAGAATCTCCATTCCGCATTGGATAACCTTAGGGTCTTCCGTATAGATCTTCAGAAGCTGCGGACCGAAAAAGTATGCACCACAGCCCATGGCAAAGGATACGACAAAGGACAGGATCATACAGTCAACAAGCACCCGGTCCATACGTTTCGGTTTTCGCACACCATAATTCTGACTGGTAAAGCTCATGCAGGCCTGGGTAACCGAATTCACGGACACATACAGAAATCCAAAAATATTATTGGCTGCTGTATATCCTGCCATAGCAATGGAACCAAAGGAGTTTACAGAAGACTGAAGAAGTACATTGGAAAAATTGATCACTGTACTCTGGATCCCGGCAGGCAGTCCCACCTGGAAGATCTGCTTCAGGTACTCTCCCTTTATGGACAGTTTTGAAAAACGCAGCTGATAGCTTCCCTCTGTCTGATACAGACACCGAAGGACAAGAATGCAGGAGATCAGCTGAGAGATCACCGTTCCGATTCCCACACCGGCCACGCTTAAATGACACACGATCACGAAAAACAGATTCAAAAGCGCATTGGCACAGCCGGAAATGATCAGAAAGACCAGCGGCCGCTTGGTATCTCCCACAGCACGCAGGATCGCCGCACCATAGTTATACAGCATAAAAAACGGCATTCCCAGGAAATAAATACGCATATAAAGAGTAGAAAGATCGATCACATCGTCCGGTGTATCCATCAGTTCCAGGCAGATTCTGGCAAAGATCACTCCCAGAACTGCCATGATGATCCCGCTGATCAGAGCCAGCAGGATCGATGTATGTACTGTTTCTGACATTTCTTCGTCCTTACCGGCAGCATAAAATCTGGCTGCCAGCACATTGGCACCAAGAGAAATCCCGATAAAAAGGTTGGTAAACACATTGATCAGTGCGGTAGTGGAGCCTACTGCCGCCAGCGCCTCACTTCCGCTGAAACGTCCCACTACCACGATATCCACTGCATTGAACATCAGCTGCAGGATACCGGACAGCATCAGCGGCAGTGAAAACGAAATCAGCTTGTCCATGATCGACCCATTACACATATCGATCTCATACTTGTTTTTTTTCACGATTTCATCCCCCATGTTCATACTTACATAAGAATATTATAGCACCTTTCATCGGAAAGCTACAATGAAATATTTTTATGGAGAATATGCAGCGGCTGCATAAAATACGCAGCCGCACAGTAACGTGTGTTTATCATTTCACTATCTTTCCAGGAGTCCTGCATCACGAAGGTTTGCAAGAAGTGCATTAAAATCCTCCACAATATCATCTACCGTTGTTGCATTTCCAACAGCAGCTGCCGGGGTTACTGTTCCGGCAGGGCCGGTGGCTCCTGTTGCTCCTGTTGGACCTGCTGGACCCGTGGCTCCGATCGCACCAGCCGGACCTGTTACCCCCGTCGTTCCCGCTGGACCCGTGGCTCCTGTTGCTCCTGTCGCTCCCGTTGCTCCCGTCGGACCTGTTACTCCTGCAGGACCGGTGGCTCCTGTTGCTCCCGTCGGACCGATGACTCCCGCTGGACCCGTTGCTCCAGCCGGGCCCGTGGCTCCCGTATATCCCTGTATTCCCGGTTCCCCCTGCGGTCCCTGAGGACCCATAGGACCCGGAACTCCCGGACAGCCTCTGGGACCGGTTGGTCCTGTAGGTCCCACAGGGCCTGGGCAGCCTCTTGCTCCACATCTGTCACATCCACAGGAACTATGATTTCCATAACAGGACATACAGGACAAATCCTCATGACTGTCCTGCTGCATTTCCATTTCCTTACGTTTTCGATGCCTGAACAGCATTCTTCGATCACCTCATAGGAAAATAACTTTCCCTACAGTATATGACAACAGCTTTTACCTGTGCATAGGATCCCCGCAAGCCTGTACCCTGCCAGGAAAATATAATAAATATGTCTTTCATTTTATGACAGACCATATTTTTCCCGGAAATATTTCTGGTCATACAATACTCCCGGATCTTCCGGCTTCAGTTCCATCGCTTTCTTATGAAAAAAGAATGCCTGCTCCGGACATCCCATCTTATCATAACAAACGCAAAGCTGCATATATGGCACAAATCCATGATACTCAGCCATAAAAAATCCACCCTTTTTCTTATCTGAAGGCACAGTAAGCGCCTGCCCGTACCAGTAGGCAGCCTGTCTGGGCAGCTCTCTTTCCAGAAAGATCTTACCGACCTCACAGCAGATTTCCGCCCTCGGCACATCCATAGTCAGACTGTACAGAAAAGCTTCCAGTGCGGACTTTTTTTCTCCCATTTTCCGGTAGCACTGTCCAAGTACAAAACAGGCATCGATCTTATTTTCCAGCCATCCGGACGGATTTTTCAGGAACTCCACCAACACAGCCTCTGTCTCCGGATAACGCTGATGATAATACAGTTCTCTCCCATAATAAAGCTGATGTCTGGGTTCCAACGTTTCTCCTCCTGCCAGCATTTTTTCATAAATGCGAAGATTACGGTCCGGATCACCTTTTCCACATTTCCGGTGCCGGATCACCACATCTGAATAAATGATATTTCCCTCCGGAATCACAGTTTCATGAACTGCCCCATTCCATCTGAAATTTCTGGATGTTTTCATTATCCGCTCCCGAAAATATGAAAATGTTGTTCTCCCGCTCTGGTCAAACCCTGCCGCATATTCCATCATCACAACATCTGTTCCGGGATCCAGAGTTTCTTTAAGACTCTTCAGTTTTTCCAGATTTTCTTCATCCAGGACATCATCCGCATCCAGCCACATCCAGTAATCGGTGCGGACTTTTTCCAGAAGAAAATTACGCGGAGCAGAAAAATTATCACACCAGGGAAAATCAAACACCTGCGACGTATACTGCTCCGCGATTTCTTTTGTTCTGTCTGAAGAACCGGTATCTGCGATCAGGATCGCATCCATCACCTGAGAAACCGGCTTCAAGATCCTCTCAAGAACTGCTTC
The DNA here is from genome assembly GCF_024461705.1 of Blautia sp. DFI.9.10. NCBI lineage: Bacteria > Bacillati > Bacillota > Clostridia > Lachnospirales > Lachnospiraceae > Blautia > Blautia sp. DFI.9.10. The sequence continues at coordinate 45,867 of NZ_JANGAA010000001.1, read as the reverse complement.
TTCATTTTTTACGATCATACATAGACTGAGGGAAATCATATTTCAGGATCCTTCGGATTTTTATAATATTTATGCCATTCCCATCAGTCCTATACCTTCTGTCAGTGTACAGCTTCTGCTTTCGGATAAAGCTGAGCTCATCCTCATATCACCAACTGTGGTATATCCTCTATATGTTCTGCAAGATGATCTGCCCCGTTCAGCTCCCCTCTCTCACCATATCCATACAGGCATCCTATAAATGGGCTTTTGCAGGCTCTGGCACATTCCAGATCCTGCCTCCTGTCTCCGACCACCAGATAAGGACCTGTATATTCCCGAATAATTTCCTGCACAATTTCTGTCTTTGGACGGAATCCATACGATTCGCAGTCATAAAAATGATCGAACCATCGTTCCATCCCAAATTCCTTCCAGTGCGCCTCACGATAGGAAGCTTTACAGTTACTTAAGATCACAAGATGATATCCCCGGTTCTTCAAAGCTGTAAGCATCTCCTCTGCTCCCGGATACCACACAGCCTTATGTTTCCTGATCTGTCTGACCATCAGGTCTCCTACCATCCTGCTTGCCTGCTCTTTATAGCTCTGATCCAGCTCCGGCAAAAATGTATTCCACATCTCCTTACTGTTAAATCCCAGCCAGCCGGCAATTTCCGATGAGCTTATCTCCCGTTCTTCTGCAGCCTTCTGCTCTGTCAGCCACTGATAGGTTTCACGAAATGCCGGTTCATAGATTCCAAGGGTATGATGGATCGTTCCATCATAATCGAATATGATCGTTTTTGTCATCATTTATTTTCCTGTCTTTTAGAGCTGCTTCATCAGATTGACCATCTCGATCGCAGATAACGCACAGTCATAGCCTTTATTCCCGGCTTTGCTTCCTGCACGCGCAATAGCCTGCTCGATATTCTCAGTCGTGATCACTCCGAATAAGACAGGGATCCCTGTTGCAAGTTCAACCTGTGCGATCCCTTTGGCAGATTCATTGCACACCAGATCATAATGTGAAGTATCTCCACGGATGACAGCTCCCACGCAGATAACTGCATCATATTTTCCTGACTGTGCCATTTTCTGTGCTGTAAGCGGAATCTCAAATGCTCCCGGCACCCATGCTGCAGTAATATTCTCTTCTTCTACTCCATGTCTTACCAGTCCGTCGACTGCCCCTCCCAATAATTTATTCACAATGATCTCATTGAACCTCGCTGCCACGATACCAACCTTCATTCCCTCCGGTGCTACTACTTTTCCTTCTACTAAATTGATCTGTCTCATTTTTTCTTCCTCCTGCTATTTGCTGTTTTTTATAAATTTATTTCCTTAAAAATATGACCCATCTTTTCCTGCTTCGTTTTCATATACTTCCGGTCATATTTTTGTACCGGAATCTCCAATGGTACTCTCTCATTGATCTTCAGCCCGAATTCGCCAAGCCCATAGACTTTATCCGGGTTATTGGTCAGTAATCTTAATGATTTCACACCAAGGTCTGACAGTATCTGTGCCCCAACCCAGTACTCTCTGAGATCCGGTGCAAACCCTAACTTCACATTAGCCTCCACGGTATCATATCCCTGTTCCTGAAGCGCATAGGCTTTGATCTTATTGATCAGTCCGATCCCTCTGCCTTCCTGTCTCATATACAGAATGATCCCTCTGCCTTCCGCCTCTACCTGGCGCATCGCTGTCTGCAGCTGCAGGCCGCAGTCACATCTGAGCGATCCGAATGCATCTCCTGTCAGGCACTCCGAATGTACACGGCAAAGCACATCCTCACCATCTCCTAGATCACCTTTTACCAGTGCCAGATGATGCTCTCCTGTAATGTCATTGATATAGCCATACATTTTAAAATCACCGTACTGCGTTGGGAGGTTTGCAGCTGCTTCCTCCTTTACATGCTTTTCATGTATTCTTATATAATCCTGCAGATCACGAATCGTAATAAATGTAAGGTTATGCTCTTTTGCCATTTCCCATAGCTGTGATGTACGCATCATAGTGCCATCTTCTTTCATAACTTCACAGCACACGCCGCATTCTTTCAGTCCGGCAAGTCTCATAAGATCTGTTGTTGCCTCCGTATGGCCATTTCGTACCAGAACCCCGCCTTTTCTGGAAATAAGCGGAAATACATGTCCCGGTCTTCTGAAATCCTCCGGTTTTGACTGATCATCCACACACTTCATAATGGTATAGGAGCGTTCTGCCGCAGAGATACCGGTGGTTGTATCTGCGTGATCCACTGCCACGGTAAATGCTGTACTGTGATTGTCCGTGTTCTCAGCAACCATCGGCGGAAAATTCAATCTCGCCGCAATTTCTGCACTCATCGGTGTACAGATAAGACCCTTTGCATAAGTCGCCATGAAATTAATATTTTCCCGGGTCGCAAACTCTGCCGCACATATCAGATCTCCCTCATTTTCTCTGTCCGGATCATCTGTGACCAGAACTATTTTTCCTTCCTTAAGATCCCTAAGTGCCTCTTCAATTGTGTTGTACTGATAATTTTGTGACATAGTGTATATCCTCCTGTTCTAAAACCCGAATTCTTCAAGAAACTCCATCGTAATTCCGGATTCTTTTTTCTCTTCTTCGTTTTTTCTGATGCCAAGCAGTTTTTCTACATATTTTCCGATCACATCATTTTCCAGATTAACCAGATCCCCCGGCACCTTTTCCAAAAGGGTGGTTTCTTCTCCTGTATGTGGAATGACCGACACCTGAAAACCAGCTTCATCAACCCTTGCAACTGTCAGGCTGATCCCATCAATACAAACGGATCCTTTTTCCACGATCAGATGCAAGATCTGTGGCGATGTCTCAATCGATACCCAGATGGCATTTTCTTCCCGGAGCATGGAACGTATCACTCCAGTTCCATCAATATGACCGCTTACTATGTGTCCCCCGAACCTGCCATCTGCAGCCATTGCACGTTCCAGGTTTACCTGGCTTCCAGCTTTACAACTGCCAAGACTGCTTCTTCTGATCGTCTCTGCCATCACATCGGCAGTAAATCCGTCCGGCTGGATCGACGTAACTGTCAGACACACACCATTCACAGCAATACTGTCACCGATCCTTGTCCCTTCCAGGACTTTCCGGGCTTTCACTGCCAGGATCCCTGATTCTCCTGTCAGCTGTATATAACGGACTTTTCCTTTCTCTTCTACGATTCCTGTAAACATGATTCCTCCTGTTTTTTCTCACACACCTGACATCTTATCCGGATGTCCTCACCGATCTGGCAGATATCTGTATATTTCAGTTCTACTGCTTCAGACGGGAATTCAACTCCGATACCTTCTACCGGTGTCTTCCCGGCCACACCACCAAACAGCTTTGGTGCCACAAAAGCCTGTACTTCCTTTACAATTCCGGCTCGCAGGGCACTGTCATTTAACGTACCGCCTCCCTCCAGGAGGATGCTGTCAATACCCCTGTTTCCAAGATCTGTCATCAGCTTCTTAAGGTCTATCTGATCCTTTTCATCCGGACAGTAAATGGTCTCAACTCCCATGGTATGTAATATTTTTATTTTTTCTTCTGTATTTTTCTGATCTGCATAAGCCACGATCGTCCGGTACTTTTCCGCACTTTTTACGATCTGACTGTCCGGCGGGATCCTGAGCTTACTGTCGCACACAATCCTGACAGGACTTTTCCAGCCTTCTACCCGGACGTTTAACATCGGATCATCTGCAAGCACAGTTCCAATACCTGCCATGATCCCCATGTACTGATGCCGCATATGCTGTACTTCTTTTCTTGCCGCTTCTCCGGTGATCCATTTTGATGCTCCTGTCTTCGTTGCGATCTTCCCATCCAGTGTCATGGCATACTTCATCACCACGTATGGGGTTTTCGTAGTAATATAATGGAAAAACACCGGATTCAGCTGATCACATTCTTCTCTCATAAAATCTTCAACTACTGTTACACCGGCTTCCCTTAACATCTGTACACCTTTTCCTGCCACTTTCGGATTCGGATCTCGGGAACCGATCACCACTTTTCTGATCTTCTGTTCAATGATCGCTTCCGTACATGGAGGTGTTTTTCCATGATGACAGCAAGGCTCCAGCGTAACATAAATCACCGCACCTTCTGCTGATTCTGTGAGGGAAGCAATTGCATTACGTTCCGCATGAAGTTCTCCATACTTTTTATGATAGCCTTCCCCAATGATCCTTCCGTCTTTTACGATCACTGCCCCTACCATCGGATTGGGATTCGTCCAGCCTTCTCCTTTTTTGGCCAGCTGAATCGCCCGAAGCATATATTCCTGATCCGTCATTTTTATTCCTTCTTTCTTATTCCTGTTCTTTGTCTAGAGCGTGTTTGAAAAAGGCTTTCTGCAAGATGTGCGTCACAATTTGTGGGAGATTTTGTCCGGATGAGGGCGCCGTAGCGGGCTACGGCAACTGAATTCGGGCAAAATATACCGCAAAGTGGGGCGTGCAGATTGCAGGAATGATTTTTCAAACACGCTCTGGTACGCCGAGGCTTTTAGATCTGTGCAATCGGATTCACAGACAAGTGAGTGGTATATTTATTTCGAAAACGATGTACCAGATACAAAAAAAACCTGCAGAAATATCTGCAGGGTAGAATTGATCTGTTACATATGATCGATAAATGAATGTCTGATTCCCTATATAAAAAGCTCTGAAATGGATCACCATCTCAGAGCTCTGATACTACATTCATTCAAAAAATCAACTGTACTATCATCTTCTTCCATCCAGACTGTACTGTCGGCCCCGGAATCTCACCGGATCATGCCTCTCGGCTCGCGGGCTTTACCGCCGGTAGGGAATCTCACCCTGCCCTGAAGATATCTTTTTGTTTATTTTAATACTTTATCTGTTATTTGTAAAGCGAAATTTTTATTTTACTCATTCCATGCGGAATATTAGTTACTGGCAGGCAATCGTCGTATTACTATTCTCAGGCTTTGGTTGACAAACAGGCACGCAGGCAAAGACCGATGGCCAGCACACAGAGCCTGTGCCTTGGAAGATGAATTTTTTTATCTGCAGTTTACTATTGCTTTTTGGGCAGCAGCAAAATCTTTTTCTAGTACATAAATACATGTTGTTTCATTCTTATGATCAATTCCCGATGCAAAAGTATGATAAAAAATCAAGAAAAAAAGATTATTGATAAATGTTCCTTTTTTCAATCTCGTTTCGTAAAGAATATTATTTTCATTCAACGCTTGTGTTAACCGCACGAGATGATCCATATTATCAGTTTCACATAATTTAATTTTTCCATTATCCTGGGTATATTTCATAAAAATCTCCATTCCGCCGCCTTTGGCTGGCGGCACAAATAGTGAGGAATTATAAGCGGAAACAGGCGCAGGCCGTGACATTTAGGCGTTTTAAAAGTATCGATTATCTCTGTCAATTCATGAGCATACTTATTTTGATGTGGCAGGAAGAACCAGAGAATATATTTGACAGAGTGTCCAAGATATTTGGATAAAGAAAACCGATGGCTTTGACTGTTATCAATCTACACCATCGGCTTTCAAGGTTTTTAAATACTTAAATTCAGACTTATTAAAATAATATAATGAAAACTTAAGTTAATGGATTATTTACCCATCTGCTTTGCAACTTCCTCAGCGAAGTTCTCTTCTTTTTTCTCAAGACCATCGCCTGTCTCGTAGCGAACGAAGCCTTTGATCTGGATCTTAGCGCCGTTCTCTTTTGCTACCTGCTCTACATATTTAGCAACGGACTGTTTTCCGTCCTCTGCTTTTACGTATGTCTGGTCAAGAAGGCAGATCTCTTTAAGCTCTTTTTTGATACGTCCTGTGATCATTCCCTCGATAACCTTAGCCGGTTTCTGGGACTCCTTCGGATCGTTCTGGATCTGAGCCATAAGGATCTCTTTCTCATGCTCGATATAGTCAGCGCTTACTTCCTTGTCGCTTGTGTACTGCGGTTTCAGAGCTGCAATCTGCATAGCTACGTTCTTAGCCATCTCTTTAACAGCATCGTTAACAACATCTGTCTCAACGTCTACAAGAACGCCGATCTTTCCACCCATATGAGTGTAGGAAGCGATGAATCCGTTCTGTTCCTCAACCTGAGCAAATCTACGGATGTTCATGTTCTCGCCGATTACTGCGATCTGAGCTGCAAGAGCCTCTTTTACAGTCTTAGTTGTATCAAGTGCCCATGCCTCAGCAAGGAAAGCATCGATATCAGCTGCTGTTGTGTTAAGTGCCTGTGCTGCAACATCTGCAACATAGCCCTGGAATTTCTCATTCTTTGCAACGAAGTCTGTCTCAGCATTAACCTCAACAACGACTGCTTTCTTTCCATCCTCTGTTACCAGAGTTTTGCAAAGACCCTCTGCTGCGATACGGCTTGCTTTCTTCTGTGCTGTAGCAAGACCCTTCTCACGCAGGAACTCAACTGCTTTATCCATATCACCATCTGTAGATGTAAGAGCTTTCTTACAATCCATCATTCCGGCGCCGGTCATCTCTCTTAACTCTTTTACCTGTGCTGCTGTAATAGCCATTGTTCGTTTCCTCCTGAAATATTCTGTTTATACGAATTATTCCTCTGTAGCTGCAAACTCCTCAGACTCAGCCTCGATCTCGCCATCTGCCTCAGCAGTTCCCTGCTTAGCCTCGATAACAGCGTCAGCCATCTTGGAAACGATGAGTTTTACTGCACGGATAGCATCGTCATTTCCCGGGATCACATAGTCAAGCTCTTCCGGATCACAGTTAGTATCGCAGATACCGATAAGCGGGATTCCAAGTGTATGAGCCTCCTGTACGCAGATTCTCTCTTTCTTAGGATCTACGATAAAGATAGCATCCGGGATTCTCTTCATCTCTTTGATTCCGCCAAGGTTCTTCTGAAGCTTAACAAGCTCTTTGCGAAGCTCGATAACTTCTTTCTTAGGAAGTACGTCGAATGTTCCGTCAGCTTCCATTGTCTCGATCTCTTTCAGTCTTGCGATACGGCTCTGGATTGTCTTGAAGTTTGTAAGCATACCACCAAGCCATCTCTCATTTACGAAGAACTCTCCACAACGCTCTGCCTCTGTACGGATAGCATCCTGAGCCTGTTTCTTAGTTCCTACGAAAAGGATGTGTCCACCGTTGGCAACGATATCTGCTACTGCATTGTAAGCATCGTCAACCATTCCTACAGACTGCTGAAGATCGATGATATAGATACCATTTCTCTCTGTGTAGATGTACGGAGCCATTTTAGGGTTCCATCTTCTTGTCTGATGTCCGAAATGAACACCTGCCTCTAAAAGCTGCTTCATTGAAATAACGCTCATGTCTTTTCTCCTTTTTGGTTAAATTCTTCCGCACAGGTCGCCTTCTCTCTGGACCCATCCTCACACCGTAGGGCACCATCCTTATAGAATCGCCGTGCGTGCTTATTTTTGCAACTTCTGAATTATAGCATAGAAAATCCCCTTATGTAAAGGGGATTTTTCCAATTTTTTTCTGTTTTTCAGCGGTTTCCGGCAGACTTCAGAAGCTCCAGCTCTTTTTCGGTGAGCGAACGATATTTTCCTGTCGGAAGATCTGAAGGAAGCGCCAGCTGCCCCATGGATAGTCTTTTCAAATAAGTTACTTTTTTTCCCAGTGCCTCCATCATCCGTTTTACCTGATGGAATTTTCCCTCGTGGATGGTAAGTCGGATCTCAGATTCCCAGTTCTTACCGGCTTCTGCAGATTCTGTGCCGGACTCCCAGGTAGAAAGGATCTCCAGCCTTGCCGGTCGTGTGAGATCTTTTTCCCCGATATCCACGCCTTCTGCCAGCTTCACGACATCTTCTTCTGTCACTTTCCCGGATACTTTTGCATAGTAGGTCTTATCCACATGCTTTTTCGGAGAAAGAAGCTCGTGTGCCAGAGGACCGTCATCTGTGATCAGAAGAAAGCCTTCTGTATCTTTATCCAAGCGTCCCACCGGAAAAAGACCCTTTCTTCTGTCTTTCTCTTCAATGTAGTCGAGAACCGTTTTATCTCTGAAGTCCTCCGTTGCGCTGACACAGCCTGCCGGCTTGTTAAAAAGATAGTATACATATTCCGGTGCAGCATGGAGCTCCTGCCCGTTCATAACCACCTGATCTTCTTCTGTTACCTTCAGCTCCGGTTTCTTCACAGATTTCCCGTTAACCTGCACCTGACCCTTCTGTATGTATTTTTTTACCTCGCTTCTTGTACCTGCGCCGGCATCTGCCAGAAATTTATCCAGCCGGACTGGTTTTTCCATTAATCATTTACCTCCCATTCTGTTACATGGGCTGCCTTTGCATCTGCTCTGATAAAATCCGGGATCTCACCGGCAAATGTCATATAAAGTCCGGAATCCCCGCCGGTGCTCTCTTGTCCTTCCAGAACCACTTCCATTGTGGCATCTGCATTCCAGATAGTCCATCCGTTTACCAGCTGTGATGGACGGATACATTTTTTCAGGGCTTCCAGCTGTTCCTTTTTATCGTAACGGACTTTATAACCGTTATCTGTTTCTTCAAGATCCGAAATAGGCTCAGTGTCGGAAAAAGCTTCATCATCTTCGCCGGCAGCTTCGGAGCTGAAGTAATAAACATCAATATACTCAACAGACAGCTCATCCATAGAAAGAGGATATCCTGTTTCTTCCAAAATTGCAAGTGTTCTCTTATATGCCGGATACACCAGAACGGAGGTAGACACACTCTCTCCTTCCTGAACAGCCGGTACATTCATTCCCCATTCATCCATGTAGCCTTCTGACGGAATTCCCGCATAATCGAACATCAGCATTGCACATGGCTGATCTTTTACTGTCTGACCGCCGTTTTCCAGAATGTCCTTTCTCAACGCCTCTGCCAGCGCCTGACGCTTCTCTGCATTTTTCTCAAATAATGTTTGAATATCTCCGTCACAGAAAATACCGGTGACCTCTTTCAGATACTGTTTGTCCAGCTGAAAAAATGAATATCTGTCTTCTTTCCATGTCTGCTCATCATACAGGGCTTCCATAAGATTCTGTGCCTGTGCAGAGGATACAATATAGCCTCTGCATACACTGAATCCCTGTTTATTTATATAGCGCACATACATGCGCCTTCCTGATTTTTTTCCTTTTTCATTCTGAAGCCTGATATCCTTCAGACTGTTATATAATGCTTTACTTTTCATCACCGGCTGATCCAGCAGACCGGAACTATTGTCTGAGGTGGCAGTATACCGGATCTTATAGATTCCGTTTTCTTTTTTTTCCACATTGCAAAGCTGCTCTGTATATGAAAGATTGCTTACATTTATCACAACTCCCTGAAGATTGTCATAAGCCGGAAAATAACTGTCATATCCCAGAAGATCCATTTTCATGGTCAGCGCACAGATTGCCACAACACCTCCAAGGATCATAAGCTGCACTTTTCTGCGGAAAAATCTGCGAAAATCCATTTCATAGATCACTTCCAGAATTCCATGGACCAGGATCGTTCCCAGTATCATTCCGAAGATCCACCATGCTGTTTTGGATGAATCTTCCGGAATCATATAAAAGATCAGACCGATCCCCAGTCCGAATGGTATTGTGATCAGGGCACTTAAGACCGGCTCCATCCAGGTATATACCAGAGCTTTTCCGGTATTCTCTGACCTTCGTCTGCAAAATGCCATCCAGGAAAGTGCTGCCATGATAAACAGCGTGAGGATCAGTATCAGCAAATGCTTTCCAAAGCTTCCGCTGCTGTATCTATCTATAAAGCTTACGATCACCATAAGAGGAGATCCCAGATTCCGCACTGCTGCCAGAATTCCGTAACTGCCCTCGTACCAGGTATCAAAAAATAAATGTCCGCTTAACTGCAGCATCACTGCCAGAACGATACTGTAGGTAAACAGCCCTGCCCATGCAAGTGCTCCCATCAACATGGTACCGGTGCAGGCGATCACCAGCACTGTGGAAAAATACACCAGAAGATACATCAGGAGATGGAGCACCAGCAGGATCAGTGCCTTTTTCATAATGGAAAGGCTGTAATATCCTCTGGCTGCCCCGATGCATACCGCAGCAAATTCCATGATCACATATGGCACCAGATAATAAAGAACAGCCAACAATACTCTGTGCAGAAACAGTGCACTTCGCTTTACCGGAAGGCTGTGATAGAAATCCACTTTTCTCGGGGAATACAGATACCAGAAGCCGCTTACTGCTGCAAAAAATGCGGTTACCGCAGCCACAGCTGCTCCCATTGTGAGAAAGTCACTGCTCCACAGGCTGGAATACAGATAGGAAAGCTGACTCTGAGTATAACTGCGCTCATTCCATTTTCCCATCAGAATAAGTTCCGCTACCGGAAATGCAAGGAGAAATGCGATCATGGCAAATGCCGGGATCCATCTTTGTCCTTTGGAAGAGGATTTCATATACTCACTGGAATAAATTTTTGACTTCATAGCCTGCCACCTCCGTTTCGCTGATAAATATTTCTTCCAGAGTCAGTGGGAGCACTTCGCAGAAAAGAGGATTTTTTGCCTGTATCTTCTCCATGATTTCTCTTCTTGTTCCCCTCGCAGTAATAAGCAGCAGGGAGCCCTGATGCTCTGTTTTCAAAACCTCCAGCTCTTTCTTTAATTCTTCTTCTTTCTTTTTGTCAGTAAGTACACACTGGATCTTATGGATGTGGAATTTCATATCCTCCAGATCTCTGGAAAGGAGAATTCCTCCCTGATGAAGAAGCCCGATGTGATCGCAGATATCTTCCAGCTCACGGAGATTATGGGAAGCGATCACCGGCGTAAATTCACGACTCATGATCTCCGATGCAAAAATACTTTTTACTGCCTGGCGCATTACCGGGTCCAGGCCATCAAAGGTTTCATCACAAAACAGATATTTCGTTCCTGTACTGATTCCCAGGATCACCAGAAGCTGTTTCTTCATTCCCTTGGAGAAAGTGCTGATTTTTCGTTTTCCATCCAGATGAAACTGCTTCATCATTGTCTCAAAACGCGCCTGCTGAAATCCCGGATAAATACAACGGTAAAATTCTGCCATGTCCAGAGCATTGTAATTTGCCGGAATATATGCATCGTCCGGTATGTAGAAAAAATGCTCTTTGATCCTTTCATTTTCAAAAACCGGTTCTTCATCCATCAGCACCTCTCCTCTGTCCTGACGGATGATCCCGGCCATGATACGGAGCAGAGTACTTTTTCCCGCACCGTTGGAGCCGATCAGTCCAAAAACCTCCCGTTCCCCGATATCCATGGTGACCTTATTTACTGCCTGTATCTTACCAAAAGCTTTGCTGCAGTTTTTTATCTCAATCATTGTTTCCCTCCTTATAGCATAAGCGGATCACACCGATCATTTCTTCCTCCCCTACTCCCAGAGCCATTCCCTTTTCTGTGATCTTTTTCAGCTCACTTAAGGTTTCTTCCATACCGATCTGCCTGATCCTGCTGCTGTCTGTGACAAAACTGCCTTTTCCCTTCACCGGACAGATCAGCCCCTGCTGCTCCAGTTCCATATATGCCCGCTGGATGGTATTGGGATTGATGGATAATTCCACGGCCAGCTGCCGCACAGACGGCATCTTGGAAGATGGCTCCACAGCTCCTGACAGGATCAGCATCCGGAATTTCTCTACGATCTGCTCGTAAATGGGACGTCTGTCCTGATAGTCCAAGAATAACATACGACGCTCCTTTCTCTGTAATCTGTGTATTAAGTGTATTAATTCTTTTAATACGCTTATGATAGCACATGATACAAAGGTACGCAAGAAATGGCCTCTTAAATAAATATAAAATCTATATAAATTTACCGGCAGCAAAAGATTCCGGCATATTTTTATAAAAAAATCTGTAATGGCATCCTTATACTATGATTCCACTACAGATTCTCTGTAAAGCAAATATTCATCTATCACTCTGCCTGATCCAGTAGCAGGCAGACATTCGTGTTCCACATTGGATCATACAGCCCGGTAGCCACGTTTTTCTCCCCGGCGTGCAAAATACTGATATCCTCCGATCATCGCTGCCGCAAAAACACCATAGATCATCAGAAGGCTTCCTGCTCCGGCTTTTTCCACCAGAGTCTGGGCGTATTCACTGAAAATAAGTATCCAGGTATTGGCTCCGATGTGCATCAGCACACTGGTCCACTTATTACCGCCCATCTCCAGAAACCACGCAAAAATCCCTCCCAGAACAAACGCATACACAGCCTGCAGGACATTTCCGTGATAAATTCCGAAAAACGCCGCAGAGATCACAGCGGAAAACAGTACAGAAAAGTGATCCCGAAGTCGCAGATAGATCAGCCAGCGAAAGATCATTTCTTCTGCAACAGGCGCTATGATCCCCATCCAGAAGATCATCATAAACAAACTCTTTCCTGAGGTGATCTTCGTCATCGTCTCTCCATAGCTGGATGAGATCCAGTTCTGCAGGATCGCCACCAGCACATTGGCATACTGGGCAAATCCGGCTCCAGCAGCAAGAAGAAGCAGCATTTCAGGAATAGATAGCCTTTGTTCCTCAACGGAAGTCAAACCGCCGATCAGCCTTCCTATACGATCCTTCCGATAAAAATATACTGCCGGAAACATAACCAGCACTCCGGTAAGTCCGGTGATCACCAGCGTATAACTATAGTACCTTTCCTGTGCGTTGCCGACATGCCCTGCCAGCCAGAGAAGCACGGCGCTTCCGAGGATCTGTCCGATAAGATAATGGATTCCTGCCGGATAAAGCTCCCTCCACACTATTTGAAAAATATTCTGTCTGTGCAGAGGGGTCAGACGAAAAAATTCAGAAGTTCATCTGCGGAAGCTACGATCTGAAGAGGCTGTGCCTTTTCCAGTTCTTCTCTGCTTCCATATCCGTAAGATACAGCCACACACTGGATCCCGCATCGTCTGGCTCCGAGAATGTCATGTTCTCTGTCACCCACCATGATCACCTGGTCACGATGGTCAGAAAGGCTCATTCTTTCCAGAGCTTCCTCGATCACCTGAGATTTGGTTACTTTCGGTCCATTGAGGTCCGTCCCGGCGATCACCTCAAAATACCGGCTCAGATTAAAATGGTCCATGATCTGTGTTACGTAAAAGGTCGGTTTCGCAGACGCCACAGCCAGCCGGTAACCACGACGTTTCAGTTCTGCCAGAGTGTTTTCCACACCGGGATAAACGGTGTTCTCATACATTCCTTTTTCTGAATACCGCTCTCTGTAATATTCAATTCCCTTCTGTGCTGTCTCTTTATCAAATCCCGCATATTTCATAAACTGTTCCAGAAGCGGCGGACCCACAAAAACCTTCAATGGCTCCAGCTCCGGTGCCGAAACTCCAAGCTTCTCCAGTGCATACTGTACAGATTTCGTAATCCCCTCTCCGGATTCTGTCAGTGTTCCGTCCAGATCAAAAAAGATTGCCTTATACATAAATTCCTCCTGTTGTATAAAATAATCAGTAAGTATGCCTATTGTATCACTGTTTTTCTGGTAAGTCCATGGTTTCATAGTACAGCTTCCCGGATTTCACAAAACCCATGAGTTCTGCTTTCCAGGGATTTCTGCTTTTTTTCGGTAATTCCGCCAGAAGCTTTTTTCCTTGCCAGTAAAAATCACATTCTTTTCCATTGATCCGAAATGAAAGGATCTGGAACGGAATATCCGGACTGATCTCTATCCGGATCCTGTTACCGTCTGTTTTCATTCGGATCACCGGTTTTTGCTCTTTTTCTTTTTTCCTATCCGACGTTCCTGTTGGTTCTGTCCGATAGTAAGATAATGCCGGATTTTGCTTCTTCTCCCTCTTTGATGCATCTGTCACTGACTTTCGAACTGGTTTTTGAGTCACCGTTACAGATGGACTTGCTGTCACTGTCTGTATGGGGATTGGTTGTTCAGTCAGTATTGGCAGTTTTGTTGGTATCGGCGTTTCCGTCAGTTTTTCCGCAGGTGTATCAGCTATCTCTGCTTCTGCCGCAGTATTTCCATTTTCCATAAAGCTTTCTTCCTGAGAACGTACCTCATCTGTCTGAAAATCTAAATTCCATTGTGCAGACTCCTCCTGATCATTCTCCGATTCTGCCCAGGCAGCGGAATACTCCTCAGTATTTCCTTCTTCTCTGTTCCAATTACTATCATCACTTCCTTCTCCTGCATAGCTTTCTTCCCAGTCTTCCGGCAGCTGTCCGGTTCCTTCTCCCACATTCATATCAAATCCGCCGGTATCAAAACTATCCATTCCTGACACATCAAATCCATAGACAGCAATGGAAGGGATCATCCAGCTGCATAAGACCAGCAGAAACAAAACAATAAAACAGGTTTTCCTACTAGGAATTTTCATTTCTTTTGGTTTTTTCTGATCACTTTCTCTTCTTTTTCTCATTGATCTCCTCCCAAAGCTGCAGATTTCTGCTTTCACTGTCATCCAGTAATTCCGCTTTTTCTTTCTCTTTATAATCTTCCCACAGCTTTCTGCTGGCCTCTTTCTGACCGGTCCGAATAAGAAACATCCCATATTCCCCGTAGGCCACAGGATATTCTGCATCATACAGAAGAAGATTTTCATAATATAAAGCCGCTTTTTCCGGTTCACACAAAAGCTCCGCATTCCATGCCAGCAATAGCTCAATACGACGCTGCTGTTCTTTTTCCCCATAATTTCTACTTAACCTCTGGAGTCTCTTTTCCGCTGCCATACAGCACTTTTCCCGATCTTTTGAGTCTTCCGGATACTGTCTGGCTTCGTAATACAAATCAGTTACTTCTGAGATCGCCACAGAAAATTCTTCCGTTTTCAGCAATCCTGCTATCAAGATCAGTGTTCCTATCAGAATCCCTGCAGCTGCCGCTTCCAGAAATCGTTTTCTCCAAGTGATCATCCGATATCTGTTTTCCAGCTTTTGGATTTTCTTCTGAACCACTGACATATCCGAATATCTGTATTTTTCCTGTTTTCTGGTACATCGGAACAGAAGCCAGAAAAAATCCGGATATAAAATCCACTGCCATTTCTTTTTTCCGCAAAGCTTTTCCAGGGTCTTCCCCAAAGCATAAATATCACTTTCCGGTCTTAAGTAGCCCTGATACTGCTCCGGCGCCGCATAGCCTTTCGTTCCTTCACAGATCTGTTTTCTTTTTCCATGATCGAACATGGCACTTCCAAGATCTATCAGATACAGATGCCCGGTTTCAGAAAACATAAGATTATCCGGTTTCAGGTCCCCGTAACAGACCGGTGGCTTCCGACTGTGAAGATATTCCAATACTCTGGCAATCTCCTTTCCCAGGGCAAGGATTTCCCGTAAAGAAAACCGTTTTCCTGAACGGAGAAGTTCTCCCAGCGACTGACCCTTGATATATTCCATGATCAGATAACAGTACTCCCCTGTTTCCACATAATCGATAATCTTCGGTATTGCAGGATATTCCAGATGCTGCATGAGTCTGGCTTCTTTTTTCTTTGCGATCGGTATCTCTTTCACTGCACGGCAGATACCAAGTTCCATATCTTTTGCCAGATAAAGACTTCCACCTCCGCCATGTCCAATTTGTTCTACAATGCAATAACGTTCTTTCAGAACATTTCCGATCAGACAGATCACCTTCCTCTCATTTCTGTCAGACAATATTTATAATTACGTTTCTTATTGATTTGGGATAATCCGGTGAATTCCGGTTTGAAAAAACAGATAACTTATAGTCAGGCAGATATTCGTGATCTGCCCTCGTTTAGGATAAGTCCTATTATAGCACGTCCTGTTCTTTTTTGCAAAGAACTTTCTATATAAAAAAGTCCGCCGAATATAGCAGACAAAAATGTCTCTTTATCCGGCGGTCTGTCATTATTCATAATGTTTGTATCTGCAAAGCTATACCTTACATACGATCCGGTGCAGAGAATCCAAGAAGATCGATGCTTGTCTCAAGCACTCTTCTTGTAAGCTGGAGTAGCTGAAGGAAGGATTCCTTCTGTGCCTGATCCTCTTCGCTTAAGATCTTGGTCTCATGGTAAAAGCTGTTAAATGCATTGGATACCTCATAGATATATGCACAGATCTTATGTGGTGCTTTTTCTTCAAAAGCGTTCTCAACCATTGCCGCAAAGCCGGAAAGCTGAAGCATCAGGTTCTTCTCACTGGCATTGACTGCCGGAAGGATCTTACCTGTACTTAAATCTCCTCCCTCCTGTACATAACGGTTCAGGATTGACTTAATACGAACGATAGTATAAAGGATATACGGACCTGTATTTCCCTCAAAGGATGTAAAGCGGTCAACATCAAAGATGTAATCCTTGGTCGCCTGGTTGGAAAGATCTCCGTATTTGATTGCGGAAAGTCCTACGATCTTGGCAGTATCCTTTGCATCTTTATCTTTTACACTGCGATTCTCCACGATCTTACGATACATTTCCTCATCAATATCTGCGATCAGGTTCTCCAGACGCATAACACCGCCTTCTCTTGTCTTAAACGGTTTACCGTCTTTTCCATTCATGGTACCGAAACCAAGGAAGGAAAGCTTGGTCTCCGGATTTACAAGACCGGTTTTTCTTGCGCAGCGGAATACCTGGATAAAATGCAGCTCCTGACGCTTGTCAACAACATAAAGGATCTCATCCGGCTGAAAGAGTTTCATACGCTCTACGATAGTAGCAAGGTCTGTGGTCGTATAGAGAGAAGCTCCGTCTGATTTCAGAAGCATACATGGAGGGATCTCCTTGGTATCACTCTCTTCTTTTACATCTACAACAAGAGCGCCCTGATCCTCATAGGCAAATCCTCGCTTCTTCATATCCTCTACCATATCCGGGATGTACGGCTGTGCATCGGATTCTTTTTTCCAGAGGTCAAAGTCTACGTTCAGGTTCGCGTAGTTTCTCTTCAGATCAGTTACAGATACATTCATGATGTGGTTCCAGAGCGCCATGTATCCGGGTTTACCCTGCTGAAGAAGGTGGGTTGCCTCCAGTGCCTCATTACGGTAAGCCTCATCCTCTTTGGACTTCCCACTGGCACATGGATAGATCTCTTCCAGCTCGCTGATAGTAAACGGTGCCTCTGCCGGATATTCACCGGTAAAGCTGTCATCAAAATATACCAGCTCCGGTTTCCGGTGTTTCAGCTCGGTGATGATCAGTCCCATCTGAAGGCCCCAGTCTCCAAGATGTACATCACCGATCACCTTATGTCCTACAAAACGTCCGATACGCTTGATGCTCTCACCGATGATCGCAGAACGGAGATGTCCTACGTGAAGCGGCTTGGCAACGTTTGGTCCGCCATAGTCGATAATGATCGTCTTCGGATTCTTGGCAGTCTCAACAGAAAGCTTCTCATCCTCTGCCATCTTATTCATGTATTCTGCAACAAATTCCGTTTTCACATCCAGGTTGATAAATCCAGGCTTTACAACTTCTGCTCTGGAAAAGATCCGGCTGTCTGACAGCTGTGCTACCACATCATCAGCGATCATAAACGGTGCCTTGTGATATGCTTTGGCTCCTGCCATAGCACCGTTACACTGATACTCACATAAGTCCGGTCTGTTGGAAACAGTAACTTTTCCGTAGGACGGATCATAACCTGCTTTTTCAAATGCTGCGGAAAGTTCTTCCGCCATCTGTTCCATAATCTTCTTCATGTTTCAAACTCCTCATATCTTTGTTTCTGTATTTTATGCTTATAACGTCACTTTTCTTGAACATGCGACTGCAAGGGCACCATAACCGATATGGCAGGCAACACTTAAAGAAAGGGGATCCATATGTATCTCCATTCCCGGAAATACCTCCTGGATCTCTTTTTTAAATTCTTCTGCTTCTTCCAGATTTCCTGTATAAGCAGCCTGAAGACACATCTCACCGTCAGATGCGTATTCCTTAAAACGTGTTTCCCAATCATTCTTCATTGCCTTCAGCATGGCACGTTTGGCCTGCTTCTTGCCACGGACCTTGGCGTAAGCATCCAGCTTCTCTCCCTGGATCTGAAGTACAGGCTTCAGGTTCAGAACCGTTCCGATGGCTGCTGCTGCCGGTGTGATCCTGCCACCTTTTTTCAGATATTTCAGGGTGTCAAGTGTGATATAAATACTGGAATCGAGTTTCTGATCTGTAAGGATCTTCTTGATCTCTGCAGCACTTTTTCCTGCCTCGGCAAGCATCTTAGCATCCATTACAGACTGTCTCTGTGTTACGGAAATCCGCTGATTGTCCACTACCTGAACACGACCATTATAATCAATAGCAAGTCCCATTGCAGTAGAACAGGATGCACTCAGTCCGCTTGACATCGGAATATGAACGATTTCCTCATAATCTCTCAGAAGCTTGTCCCACAGATCACAGAGATCAGCCGGACTTGGCTGAGATGTGGAGATCGGTTCATCCTTCTTAAGCTTCTCATAAAACTCTTCCTGTGTGAGAGTTACACCTTCAAGATACATTTTTTCATTAATATAAAACGGCATCGGTATCACATAAACGCCAAGCTCTTCGGCCTGGGCCTGTGTGATACCGCTGTTGCTGTCTGTTACAATGGCAATTTTGCCCATTCTTTTCTCTCCTCCTGGTCTGTTATCTCACAGTTCAAAGAATTAATGCATCAGCCCCTGATGAACTAATTCTTTGAACTGCTGTAGAAAGCCATGATGTTAGTGTATCATATTTTTTTCTATATCACAATTGGAAATTTTCTGTGACCTTCGCTCACAAAAAATACCTCGCGGAATATTACCAGTGAACAGTAACTAAAAAAACAGCTGCCATACAAATATTTATGCACAGCAGCTGTCACACTATTTATCAAAAATATCCTTATCTATTTATGATCTGTGTTTTATTTCATTTCTCTTACGATCTTTCGAACCGGAAGAACAAATGTCGGAGATACGGACAACTCATCCAGTCCCATCTCTACAAATCTCTCAGTAAGTGTAGTGTCCGCACCAAGCTCACCACAGATTCCGGCCCAGATACCTTCTTTGTGTGCATTATCCACAACCATCTGGATCATACGGAGAACTGCCTCATGATGGGAATCATAAATATTGTCAAGCTTTGCATTCTGACGGTCAATAGCCAGTGTATACTGGGTCAGATCATTGGTTCCGATACTGAAGAAATCAACCTCTTTTGCAAGAAGATCACTGATCATAACAGCTGCCGGAGTCTCGATCATGATACCCTGCTCCACGTCATCACGGAACGGGATCCCCTGTTCCTTAAGCTCTGCTTTTACTTCTGCTACAATGGCCTTGATCTGCTTCACCTCTGTTACAGAGATGATCATCGGATACATGATGGAAATATTTCCGAACATGCTTGCGCGGAAAAGTGCTCTCAGCTGTGTCTTAAATACTTCCGGACGGTCCAGACAGATACGGATCGCACGATATCCCATTGCAGGGTTTTCCTCATGCGCCATATTGAAATAATCGATCTGCTTGTCCGCTCCGATATCCAGAGTACGAATGATAACTTTTTTGCCGGCCATATTCTGAGCTACGGTCTTGTAAACCTGGAACTGCTCTTCCTCTGTAGGATAGTCTTCTTTTTCCAGGTATACGAACTCACTTCGGAAAAGTCCGATGCCTTCCGCATCATTGGCAAGTACATTCGCAACATCACCTGTACTTCCGATGTTGGCATAAAGGTGGAGCTTACGACCGCTCTTGGTAACAGTTTCTTTACCTTTCAGTTCTTTGAGCATTGCACGCTGTGCAAGTTCATCGGCACGCATATCCTCATATTTTTTAAGGGTCTCTGCATCCGGCTCAACGATCAGATTTCCGCTCTTTCCGTCTACGACTGCCATCTTACCGTCCATGGACTCATCGTATTCAATATTGATCAGCGCCGGAATATTCATGGTTCTCGCAAGAATCGCAGTATGTGAGTTAGAAGAACCTTTTCTTGTGACAAAAGCAAGAACCTTGCTCTTATCCATCTGTACAGTCTCACTTGGTGCAAGATCCTCTGCAACTACGATCACCGGCTCGGATGCTTCAAGCTCTCCATCTCCATGGCCGGAAAGCACACGTACCAGACGGTCTGAGATATCCTTTACATCAGCTGCTCTTGCTTTCATATAATCGTCGTCCATCTGTGCGAACATTGATGAGAAGTTATCACCAGTTGTTGCAACCGCATATTCTGCATTTACAGACTCTGTACGGATAATGTTGTGGATGGAATCCAGATAGTCATCATCATCCAGCATCATCTGATGAACCTCAAAGATTGCCGCTCCGGACTCTCCAACTTCCTGAAGAGCCTTGTCATAAAGCTTCTGAAGCTGTGCCACAGCCTGCTCTCTGGCTGCCTCCACACGCTTTACCTCTTCTTCCGGATCCTCCACGTGAACACGTTTAACACTGGCGTCAACTTTCTGGAGGATTGAGATCTTACCGATCGCAATACCGGAAAATACAGATTTACCTTCCAAAACCTTCATGAAATTATCTCCTTCTGTTTTTATATTTGCCCACTTATGATGTATTATATCACACTATCCAAAGATTCTGCCACGATTTTTTTATGATCTCTAAAAAACCTGTAAAAACTCTATTTATACTTTCTTTTTTTGTCATATATACAGCAAAAGTGACAAAATAAAGACCGCAGAGCTTCATAAAACCTGAACAATACTTTCAGATATAAAAATAAGCATCTGCCGCCGGAATCCTTCCGGCAATTGCAGATGCTATATGTATGTATATCTTTTTATTCACTGCGAAGGGCATCGATCGGATTAAGATTAGCTGCCTTTACAGATGGGAGAAGTCCGAAGATCAGACCGATCAGCATGGAAAATACCACAGAACCGATAATTGCCGGAACGCTGATGGCTGTTGGTGCTCCTGACACCTGAGACACCATTTTTGACAGGATAATCCCAAGGACCACACCAATGATTCCTCCGATACTGGTCAGCACCGAAGCTTCCGTCAGAAACTGTCCCAGGATCACTTTTTTTCTTGCTCCGATAGCTTTTTTCAGTCCGATCTCGCTGGTACGTTCTGTGACAGATACAAGCATGATATTCATAACACCGATACCACCAACAAGCAGGGAGATACTTGCGATCCAGATCAGCTGCTGATTGGTACTTTCGCTGAGCTTCTGGAGATTCTTAACCTTCTCCATAATGTCTTCCGCTTTATATTTAAAGTTCGATTTGTTTTTTTCATTCTGGATTCCTGTATTCAGAATATCCTCTGCTGCTTTTCCTACAGAACTCATATTATCTGTGCTGTCTGCACGGACTGTCACATTTTGCGGCTGATCAAATTTAAATGCAACAGGCCAGGTAGTATCCGGGATCATCACGCTTCCCATGATCGTCTGCGAATATTCCTCGTATTCAGAAATCGTATTGATCTTCGGCATGCTGTCCTCACTCTGAGTGATCACACCTACAATGATATACGGTTCTGATCCCACCTCAATGGTTTTCCCTACAGGGCTCTCACTTCCGAAAATATTCTGTGCAGCATTGGAATCCACAAGAGCAACCTTTCGGTAGCTGTCATAATCTTTTTGTACAAATCCCCGCCCGGACTGGACCAGGTATCCCATCGTTTTCAGATAATTGCTGTCGATCCCATACACGGTTCCGCCCTGAAAGCTTGTGTTTTTATAATAAACACTGGCAGACTGGCTACTGTAATAAAATGTAGAACTGATCACATGATCCAAGTCTCCGATCGCCGTTTTCTGGGAATCAGAAATAACCGGCGGTGTGGCCGAGCTTCCGTAAGAACCATAATCCATATCGTATGTACTGTCTCCGTCATAGAGCATAACCTGTACGGTATTGTTTCCGGACCCGATCAGATCTTCCTTGATCTGCTCACTGGTACCTTTGATCGTAGATACAATTGCAATAATAGATGCAATACCAATAATAATACCCAGCATGGTCAGAAAGGATCTCATCTTATGTGACCATATTCCCTGAAAAGCCAGGCGTATATTTTCAAACATGAAATTTCTCCTTCCTGTTATTTATTCATTGTACATATCATCCAAAGTCACTTCTTTTGTCTTGGCTCCCTCCTTCACGGCATCACCATATGGGAAAGCAAGAAGATCATCGGATTTCAGACCTGAAGTTACAACTGCATAATATCCGCTGTTCACAATGCTTCCCACTGTGATCTGCTGCTTTTTCAGTGTTCCCTTCACGTCTTTGTATACATAGCTGGTTCCATTTTCCGTACGGATAAATGCCTTCATCACAACCATACTGCCTTCGGCAAGTTTATTTGACTTCAGAGATACCGTCACATAATCCTGGTCGGTAAACTGCAATGAACGATCTGTGATCTCTGCATTAAAGGTGTAATACG
This sequence comes from Blautia sp. DFI.9.10, assembly GCF_024461705.1. NCBI lineage: Bacteria > Bacillati > Bacillota > Clostridia > Lachnospirales > Lachnospiraceae > Blautia > Blautia sp. DFI.9.10. The sequence continues at coordinate 23,480 of NZ_JANGAA010000001.1, read as the reverse complement.
ATACATTGGGATTAGAATCTCCACCATAATAAGCATTTGAAGAATCCACCGGGTAATCGGATACATTCAGTACCTTCGCCTCAAAGCTGCCGGAATTATAACTGGTACACTGAAGAAGTGTTCCCTCCTTCATCTGATCCAGCATCAGTTCGCTGACCGTTCCGGTAACATAAAAACCATCCTTACTTTTTACTTTCAGAAAAGCATCTCCATTATAAGAACCTGTGACTTCATCTCCGATGTAAGCAACCGTTCCATCCAGTTTGCTTGTTATCAGCTTGTTTTTTATTTTGTTCTCCAGCTTAGTGATTTTCAGATTATTTTCCTCAATATCCAGTTTCAAACTTGCGATCTTGTTTTTCTGGATCTTGATCGCATCCTCTCTTGACATGGTTGTGCCATCAGTACCGTCATCTCCATCACCGCTGTCATCCGGTATCTCATCATCATTTTTGTCATATTTGGAAGCCTCGTCCAGTGTAAATTCTGTTTCCGCATACATATATACCGGATTTTCAAGAAGACTTCCATCGATCAGATAATATCCTGTACAGGAAAGTGTTCTGTCCTGAAAATCAGCAATGGTATCATTCTCATGAAACTCCAGCTGGAACCAGCTGCCGCCTTTCTGGACCACTTTGGTTCCATCCTCACTGTATCCCGCCATTCTGTTAAAGAAGGATCCCATCACCGTAACTTTGCCTTTGGCACTGCTTACAAGAAAAACATAGGGATCTTCTTCCGTACCGGTTCCTGTAAACGGCTGAGAAGTATAATCCAGCTTCTGATAAAATTCCGGTTCACCATCTGTGATCCCCGGAATTTCCGGTTCTGTTATATTGGGATCAGGAAGCTCATTGGGTCCCAGTGTGGGAGTCGGTGTCGGAGATACCGTTGGGGTGTCATCTTCTCCGGAACCCCAGTCCGTAGTCTCTCCGTCTGTAATATCATTGGCAGTAGGATCCTGGTAGGTCGGATCCATGATCAGATCCTCATCGGATGCAGTTGTATCCTCTTCCATATCCGCTGTGTCATCTCCGGTCATCTGCTCTGTTTCACTGTCCGTCGTTTCTCCGGACGGCATTTCTTCGGTAACTTCCTCTGCAGAATCTTCAAGATCTCCTTCTGTATCTGTAAAGGCACTGAGAAGTAATGGCCTGGAGGAAGCCGCTGCAAGATAGCTACCATCTGTAGTAGCCGCGGAACCGGTAGTTGACTGCATATCCTCGTCTCCGTCACTTCCGGAAGGTGTATCGGTATTTGTCATTTCTCCGTCACCTCCTGTATCACCACCTGTAAGATTCAGGTCCGTATCATCAGTACTGTCTGTACTGTCTTCGATGGGACCTCCATTCTGAAGACTTGTCAGACGGTTCTGTGCTTTGGTCAGATCCTGCTCCTGCTTCTGCTGTTTCAGCTTTGCAATATTCAGTTCCATCTCTACAAGTGTCATATCAAAGGAGATCAGATTATCGCCTTTTTTTACATCATCACCCTGGGATACATATATTTTCTCGATGATCATATCTTTATCCATATTTACATTCTGAGAAACATTCGTGGTGATGGTTCCATCCAGTGTTGTCTCCGAATACCAGTCCGTCTGAAGATTGCTGACGCTGGTTACCGGCACCTCTGTTACCTTGGATTCTTTCACATGCATAAGCCCTGTGTAGATTCCTCCGGCTGCCAATGCCGCAACCAGTACACCAACGATCACTCTCTTCACCACTTTCATTCTATCACCTCTTTTCCTGCAGCTCACCGTCACGGATCATAACAACCCGTTTGGCATGTGCCGCGATCTCCGGGTCATGTGTGATCATCAGCACAGAAACTCCCTCATCGTTCAGCTTCTGAAACAGTTCCATAACCTGTGCTCCCGATTTCGTATCCAGTGCCCCGGTAGGCTCATCTGCCAGCAAAAGCTTGGGATTGTTTACGATTGCTCTTGCAATAGCCACTCTCTGCATCTGTCCTCCGGAAAGCTGGTTGGGCTTAAAATCCACCCTGTCGGCAAGGCCTACACGCTCCAGAGCTTTCCGTGCACGTTCCCGGCGCTCCTTTTTGGGAACCCTTGCATAATTCAGCGGCAGTTCCACATTTGTCAGCGCACTCTGCCTTGGAAGGAGATGAAAGCTCTGAAATACAAATCCGATCGTTTTCAGACGGATATCTGACATCTCATTCTCTGTACATTTGGCAATATCTTCTCCATTCAGGAGAAAAGTTCCCTTGGTAGGTTTATCCAGGCATCCGATAATATTCATCAGTGTAGTCTTTCCGGAACCGGAAGGTCCCATGATCGCCACATATTCTCCCTCCTCCATGGAAAAATCTACATCTTTCAATACAGGTACCGTCATTTTCCCCTGTTGATAATCCTTATATATTCCTTTTAAATCCAAAATCATTCTGTCGGCGCTCCTTCCATCGGAACAAGGTCATCTCCCGAAGAAATATCGTCTGTCGCATCCATCATGTCACTGTCGATCGCTCCATCTTCGATCATTTCAGGCTCTGAGCCATCACTTTCCGTGTACGCAGAATCATCAAAACCTTCATCATCCTCTGAATCATCCCACATAGCCGCTGTAGTCTGATCTGCAGTACCTTCTGTGACAGACATATCTTCTTTCAGCTCGTCTGTAGGAAATGCGATCTTATCTTTTTCAGAAAGTCCGTCTGCGATCTCATATTCCCCAAGATCTTCATCATACTGTCCTAATATGACATCTCTCTTCTCCAGCTTGTTCTGACCGTTTGCGATCCAGACATATGGGCTGTCTGTATCCGCATCCACGATAAAATAATCGTTCAGCCAGATACCGGACTTCTTCTCATCCTGTCCTTCGTCCGGTTCAATATACACATGCTGCCCCAGCATCAGACCCTCAGATGAATCCAGATTCACATAAAACGGATAGGTACTGGATGATGTCTGATCATCACTGGCACTGGACATTCCGAACATTGCCATATCCGAACTGCTGTTGCTGGTAGAATTATCCAGGTCAACAGAGCCCATGGTGCCCTTCCAGGTTTTTGAAGAATCCACCCTGGAACGAATGATCACAGGAGTTCCCTCTATAATCGAATCACGGTTTATTTCATTTACCGTTCCCTTTACACGATAAGCACCTGTACTCAGGATCGTGATAAATGCATTGCCGGAGCTGTTTCCGGAACTGGAATCTGTGGAATCCGTCGTGCCTTCTGTCAGCGTATCCTCCACGCCCTCAGAATCATCACCGCCCATCTTGGAGGTATCGATCTTCTGGATCACTCCATCGATCTCACTGCGCACCTCGGTATTCTGCGTTGCCTGGGAAAGCTTATCGATCTCTGCCTGTTTGCTTTTCTGATCATATTCATTCTTCTTGAGATTCATTTTCTGTGTTTCGATCTCTATTGTATAGGAAAGCTGATTATCTGCTGTAGCTTTCTTTTTCTCAGCTTCCAGTGTAGTGATCTGATCAGATATACTTAACTGTTCGTTTTTCAGGCGGTCCAAGGCCAGCTGTGCTTCCTGAAGACTTTGCTGGATGCTTCCAAGATCATACTGAAAAAGAAGCTGCCCTTTCTTGACTTCCTGACCGGTCTTTACCTGAACTTCTTTTACCTTTCGGCCGCTTTCGATCTTTACCTGAACCGTTTCCTGCGGTTCCACAACACCTGCATATCGGTTTTCCACTCCGGAATCCATTTCCGAAAGCTTGCTTATCTTTGTTACATATACAATATCGCTGCCTCCTGCGGCCCCTGCATGATGTGTATAATAATACCATCCACCGGCTCCGATACCGGCTGCAAGTACAAGGACTCCAAGTGCGATCAAAATACGTTTTTTCATATCTGTCCCCTTTTCTCAGCATCGTACTGAAACTATCTGTTGCTTCAAACATCATAGCAGATTCACTCTAAAAAGAAAAGTCCCTGAAGAAAACGATGCAGATTTCACAGATTTTTCATAAAAAAGTCTCCTTTTTCTCCATTTTTGCGATATTTTGACTTTCGGTACTTTATCTGCTAAAATGTTGTAATATAACTTTTTTGAAAGGAAAGAACAATATGAAGACAGTGAAACATCTGCTGGCTTTCTTGATGATCATTCTTCTCTCAGTTTTTTTATGTAGCTGCTCCCAGTCGGCCAAAGCTCATGCGGAGAAGGCGATCAAAAAAGATCTGGATCTTCTTAAAAATCTGGACTCTGAAACAACCATGCAGTACATATCCTATCAGGAACTGTTTCCGGATTCTGATGACAGCACAAAGCTTTCTGCTGACATAAAAGAAGTATTTTCTCTCTTCTTTCAGAATTTCGATTACAAAATCCTAGGTATATCCGTTGATAGCGACGAAAAAAATGCTTCTGCGCAGCTTAAGCTTACTACTCTGGATGCTGAGGCTCTTGCCAGTGATTTTGTTTCTGCAAGCCTTCAGGAAGAAATACTGGAAACCGCCTCCGGTAAAGAAAATGATAACGGAAATTCCCTGGAGCAGCGTTATCTGCTCCTGTACAAGCTTCTCAAGAATAACACGTACAGTTCTGCAGAACGCACTACTTCCATCCAACTAAACAATGTTGGATCTTCTTCAGAACCTGACTGGGAGATTACGCACAGTTCCTCTCTCGAAAATGATCTGGTCGGTGGCCTTATCACCTATCTGTCCGATCCTGATCTTGTGCCGCCTGCCGAAACGCTTACCGTCTATCTGAAAACGCTTCAGGAAATGGATGTAAAGCAGATGGCTAATTATTTGGGGCTGGATTCCATTCTGAACACTTCAGATTCGGCAAAAAACGCCATTGCCTCTGCCCTTATGGAACAGTTTCACTCCTGTTTTAACTACAAAATATCAAGCACCTCTGTTTCCGGATATCTTGCTGAAGTGGACGCAGAGCTTACCACATTTGACAGTAATTCCATTCTTACACAGTACGAAAAAGAATTGAATACTTATCTGGCTTCTGCTGATGCAGTGATCGACGGTTCCCAGAAGCGTTACAACAAATCACATGAACTGCTTCTGGACAGTATCAGGAATAATCAGGCAACCATAACTGCCACTGCTACCTTCCATCTCACAAACGATGGTGCATCCTGGAAGCTTGAGAATGCAGGTACTGAACTGGGCAATGCCATCTTCGGAACTCTTACCGCTTCACCGGTTCCTGAAGATTCTACCGAAGATAACGAATAAAGAATAAAAGCTAGAAAACCCGTGAATATCTGCTTTCTCTGACAGGAAAGCGTGATCTTCACGGGTTTTTTATATTCTTCTTTTTTATATTCCGGATATGATCTTTATAAAAAGCAATGCAAGGACTATAAGAATAATAGGCCGTATGATCCGGCTTCCGTTTTTCATAACCATACCTGCACCGGTATAATGTCCTGCGATCGAGAACACTGACGCTGCAATTCCAAGCATGATCACAATCTTTCCGCTGAGCAGAAATACAACAAGAGCCGCTACATTAGAAGAGAGGTTGGTAACCTTCATGGTACCGGATGCTTTTGCCACACTCATTTTTCCCAATCCTGTAAACAAAAGCAGGAGAAAAGTTCCTGTTCCTGGTCCATAAAATCCATCGTAGCATCCTACAGCAAGAGAGCATACGGCACAGAGCAGGATCTGTTTTTTTCTGGCGATCTCGCCACCCTTCTCATCCATATTTTTCTTGCGCAGCACATAAAAAGCAACCACCGGAAGAACAGGGATCAGCATATAACGCAGGAGCTTATCACTAGCTATAAGAGCAAGGTGAGCTCCTATGGAAGATCCCAAGAGTGCCATTGGAATACATGGAAGCACCAGGATCCAGTCCACAAATTTATTTTTGCACAGACGGACAGTTGAGATCAATGTTCCTGTTGCTGATGACAGCTTGTTGGTGGCAACAGCATTATGTACAGGAACTCCGGCCAAAAGATAAGCAGGCAGGGAGATCAGTCCTCCCCCGCCTGCTACAGCATCTACAAATCCGGCAAGAAATACAAGTGGGCAAACGATCAGAAATGTATAGATTGTCGGCTGCATGATTTTTTATTCTTCCTCTTCTTTCTGCGGCTCAAGGTCAAGTCCCAGCTCATGAAGCTGTGCCTCACTTACCTGGCTAGGAGACTGAGTCATCAGACAGGAGGCATCCTTAACCTTCGGGAATGCAATAACATCACGGATCGTATCTGCCTTTGCCATAAGCATAACAAGTCTGTCAAGGCCATATGCAAGTCCTGCGTGTGGCGGAACTCCATATTTGAAGGCATCCAGAAGGAATCCGAACTGCTCATGTGCAGCTTCTTTTGTGAAGCCAAGTGCCTCAAACATTCTTTCCTGAATATCATCCTGATGGATACGCACGCTGCCGCCGCCGATCTCATTTCCGTTAAGAACGATGTCGTATGCTTTTGCACGAACCTTTCCCGGATCTGTGTCAAGAAGCGGAAGATCCTCCTCCATAAGCATGGTGAACGGATGGTGCATTGCTGTAAAACGGTTCTCCTCCTCACTCCACTCAAGAAGCGGGAACTCTGTTACCCATACGAAACGATACTCATTTTTATCTAAAAGATCCATCTGTTTTGCAAGCTCAAGACGGAGTGCTCCCAGTACATCGTATACCAATTTTGTCTTATCTGCTGCAAAAAGAAGAAGATCTCCTGGCTTGCCGTCCATAGCTTTTACAAGAGCATCCATCTCTTCATCTGTCATAAACTTGGCGAAAGAAGACTTTCTGGTTCCGTCCTCTGCAATGGCAATGTATGCAAGACCTTTTGCACCATAACCTTTTACGAACTCAACAAGCTTATCGATCTTCTTTCTCGGCATTGCGCTCTGACCTTCTGCATTGATACCACGAACACTTCCGCCGTTCTCAAGCGCACCTGTGAACACACCAAATCCGCAGTCTTTTACGATATCACTGACATCATGAAGTTCCATACCGAAACGCATATCCGGCTTGTCGGAACCAAAACGATCCATAGCTTCCTGCCAGGTAATTCTCTGGATTGGGAGTTTTACATCGATATCCAGAACTTCTTTGAACAGGAATGCAAGATATCTCTCGTTAACATCGATAACATCGTCTACATCAACAAAGGAAAGCTCCATATCGATCTGTGTGAACTCCGGCTGACGGTCAGCACGAAGATCTTCATCACGGAAGCATCTTGCGATCTGGATATAACGATCAAATCCGGAGCACATCAGAAGCTGTTTGTACAGCTGCGGAGACTGTGGAAGGCCATAGAAGCTTCCCGGATGAACACGTGATGGTACCAGATAGTCTCTGGCTCCCTCAGGAGTACTCTTTCCAAGCATCGGTGTCTCAATCTCAAGAAATCCCTCTTCTGTAAAGAACTGTCTTGTAAGCTGGGCAACCTTGCTCTTCATCATGATATTTCTCTGAAGATCCGGTCTTCTTAAATCAAGATAACGATATTTAAGTCGGATCTCATCTTTTGTCTTGCTATTCTCCTCGATCGGGAATGGAGGAACATCTGCCTCAGCAAGAACACGGAGGGATTTTACACGAAGCTCGATCTCGCCAGTTGCAAGATTCTCGTTTACTGCTCCTCCACGTTTCTCTACGGTACCGGTTACAGCAATAACAAACTCACTACGCAGTTTACCTGCTTTTGTAAAGCCTTCCTCGTCAATGCTGCCATTCTCAAAAATCAGCTGCATGATCCCGGAACGGTCACGAAGATCCACAAATACAAGACCTCCTTTATTTCTGGCTTTTGCCACCCATCCCATTAATGTTACTTCTTTTCCGACCATCTCTGTGGTCACTTCTGCACATCGGCAAGTTCTGTGCAGTCCCTGCATGCTTTCAGCCATCTTTTTATCCTCCTCTGACTATTTTTTTCATAGTCATTTTAATTTACTCTGCTATCTCCGTTTTCAGACGGGCAGTTTCAGTCTCTGTTGAAAAATTCTACATACTCTGTATAACCATCTGCTGCCAGCTGGTCTTTCTGGAATTTTTTGTTCTTTTTCATGATAGAGATATTGATCTGTGTACCTGCACTTCTTTCCTCAGTTGCCTGTTTCAGGATGTTCAGAAGCTTGTCTGCCGGCATGTTCTTCTCGATCAGATATGCTTTCTTGCCATTCTTGGTTGGAATCTCATAGCCTCTCTCAAGAAGCAGCATAACGATTCTCTCAAATCCAATGGAGAAACCACAAGCACAGGTATTATTTCCTGTAAATTTACCGATCATCTCATCGTAACGTCCGCCTCCACCGACGCTTCCGCCGAACTCATCCATGGAAATCTCAAAGATCGGACCTGTGTAATAGGACATTCCACGTACCAGTGTAGGGTCAAAGGACATTTTGAAGTCTGCTGTTTTTACAGATTCTACAGTGTTGATGATCGTTTCAAGATCCTCTGCAATACCTGCTTCCAGAACATCAGAAAGTTTTTCTTTAATATAACGGACACCCTCAACATCGTTGGTGATCTCACGGAAAAGTCCAAGATAAGTGTCAATGCTCTCTTTCGCAAAGCCCTCTTTCTCAAGCTCCTCTGCAACTCCCTCGATGCCGATCTTATCCATCTTGTCAAGAATAATAAAGACAGTATCAAAGCTCTCTGCCGGGAATCCGCTGTACTGAGCCATTGCCTTCAGGATCCTTCTGTCATTGATACGGATCGTAAAGTTATGGAAATCCAGTTTTCCAAGAAGTGTTGTAGTTGCAAGTACAAGCTCGATCTCAGCAAGATAGGTCGGCTCACCCAGGATATCGATATCACACTGCATAAACTGACGGAAACGACCTCTCTGCGGACGGTCAGCTCTCCATACATTTCCCATCTGAAGTGCCTTAAACGGAGCCGGAAGCTCGTTTGCATTATTGGAATAATATCTGGAAAGCGGTACGGTCAGGTCATAGCGAAGTCCGGAATCTGTCAGATCATTCTCTGTTTTTGCAGTATCCAGTTTCAGTTTCTCGCCTCTCTTCATAATCTTGAAGATCAGCTTTTCATTTTCACCGCCCTGCTTGCTGCAGAGATTCTCAATATGTTCTACACAGGGAGTTTCAATTGCGGAAAAACCAAAGGTTCCGTACGTCTCTCTGATCATATTCATCACATAGTTACGGATTGCCATTTCCTTCGGTAAAATGTCCTTCATTCCTGTAACCGGTTTCTTTTTTAATGCCATAGTTTCCTCCTTTATGAATCACCCTCTGAAATGCAAGAAACACCTGCATGTCAAAGTTTTTAATCTCATCGATCATCAGTCTTAAAACTTCATCATTTTCCAGAGCTTTCCGATATGGTCTGTCCATACTCAAAGCCGCATATACATCACATACTCTCAGGATCCTTGCACCCATAGGGATATCCTTTCCGCTTCTGTTGCTGGGATAACCGCTGCCGTCAAAATTCTCATGATGATAAAGAATACTTTCCAGAACATAATCGGAATATCCCTGGTCTTTCAGGATCTCATAACCTAATGTGGAGTGCATGCGAACATATTTCAGTTCTTCAATGACCATCGGATTCTGCTCTTGGCCATTAATGTATCCTTCCAGTTTCAGCTTGCCTATATCATGGAGCATTCCGGCAATAGCCAGCTGATAACATTCTTTCTCACCAAGACCAAGCTCCTTTGCCACATCATAGGCAAGGTTACTGACAACAACCCCATGTTTCAGCTCTGCGGAAAGATCCATTTCCAGGATCCGGTCCTGCGTAGTTTCACTTATCTTCTGTACGCTTTTCAAGGATCCGTCTCTCCTTTCCGTCTACAGCCATTTTGCAATGCCCTCGCGTTTTCTCTCGATCATTTCATCGATACGTGTGATATAATTGACAACATCCTTCACATTCTCCACACGCTCAATGCGCTGTCCGTGATCAAACACAAGCTTGGAGGAACCACCTGCACCCAGTGCGATGATCGGCTGCTTTTCCTCCATAATCAGTATATTGTAAATCCCTGCTTTGTCAACCTCAGAATACCCGACGTTCTCAAAATTCCCCTTCATATTCTTCTGTCTGTACAGATAATAAGGACCCATTCCCATCTCGTAGGCCGTTTTCATAGTCAGATCCATGATCTCCTGATTGTTTTCAAAGGTCATCTCCTGGTATTTATCACGGAAAATATTCAGTCTTGCCGCACGCTTCACAGCAAGAGAATGTACGGTCAGGCTGTCCGGCCCGAGAGCTTTTACCTCGTCCAGTGTATGCTGCACTTTTGTGATATCTTCGCCGGGAAGACCCACGATCAGATCCATATTGATATTGTCGAATCCGGCTTTTCTTGCCAGATGAAACGCATTCTTTGTCTGTTCTACTGTATGACGTCTGCCAATGATATCCAGGGTTTCCTGATTCATGGTCTGTGGATTTACAGAAATCCTGGTAACCGGAAACTCCCGGATCGCCTGAAGCTTTTCCAAGGTTATACTGTCCGGTCTTCCTGCCTCAACCGTAAATTCTTCCAGCTCCTCACAGGGAAAATATTCCGTGATCGCGCCAAGAAGTCTCCGAAGCTGATCCGGCTCCAGTGTGGTAGGTGTTCCCCCACCGATATAGACCGTATCCAGCTTCCGGTTTTTCATCATCCCGGAAACAGCCCGGATTTCCTTTACCAGCGCATCCAGATACGCCTCCACATATTTACGCCATCTCTCCAGGGGATAGGAACTGAATGAACAGTACAGACAGATACTCGGACAGAAAGGAATGCCAACATAAAGGCTGTAGCCGTTTTCATAATCAATATTTTTCAGGATATCCCGCTCACGATTTGCGATAGTAACTGCAAGAGCTGTTTTCTCCGGGCTTACCAGATACTGTTCTCTCATATATCTGGCGATCTCTGTATTCTTCATTCCGGACTCCAGCATTCCCATAGCCATTTTCACAGGACGGATGCCTGTAAGATTTCCCCAGGGAAGTGTCTTTCCTGTAGCTTTGGAAAGCATCTGATACAGAGCGTATTTGATCGCGTCTTTATTTTTTCTGCGGATATCATGGGCATCATTGCAAGAAATAAGGGCATCCGAAGCTTCTCCACTGGATTGCCCTTCTATCACAGCCCCATGAGCTGTTTCTTTCTCTATTCCGTTGTTGTAACTGATGGTATAACCTTCTTCATCACGTGAGACCCGGAAACGGATATCATAATCCGCATCATCCTCTTCATAAAGAGAAACGATCTCATTTCCGGGATAAAACGCTTTGATCAGTTCATACACATCATGCTCAAAATCTCTGTTCTGAAACAAAATGCCAATCTTATACAAATGGATTATACCTCTTTTCATAACCAATGGTTGTGGATGCGTCATGCCCCGGAAATACTTCTGTATCCTCTGGCAAAGTATCCACAAGCTTGTGAAGGCTTCTTACGATCTCAGCAGAACTTCCGCCAGGAAAATCGGTTCTTCCCACAGAGCCGCAAAACAATGTATCTCCGCTGAAAAGCACACCTTCGTCTTTGATATAATAGCAGCAGCTTCCTTTGGTATGTCCCGGTGTGTGGAACATCTGGATGGAAAATCCTGCCGCTTCGAAAATCTGCCCGTCATCCAGAAGAACCTCCGGCTTAATTGAACAGGCACTTCCATAAACAGCAGTCATATTTATCGTGGGCTCTGCCAGCATCACTTCTTCCTGCCTGCATGCATAAACCGGGATCTGATATTTTTCCTTCACTTCCTTTACAGCCATGATGTGATCAAAATGACCATGTGTCAGAAGGATCCCCACCGGTTTTCCCTGAATAAGAGATACTTTCTGAAAAACTTTTTCTGCATAGTCTCCCGGGTCTACGATCAGCAGTTCTCCGGTCTCTTTATTTTTCAGAAAATAGCAGTTGGTAAACACCTGACCCAGCACACACTGCTGCATTTCAAGTTTACTCATAAAAATTCCTCCGTTTATCGGGTCAGCCCGTTGTTCGCTCTACATCAAGAACACTTTCAACCTGACGGATCTTTTCGATCAGGGAATTCAGTTCCTGTTTGCTGCATACATTAAAGGACATGGAAATCGTGGCGCGTTCCTGCTTGTTGGTACGGCTGTTAATGGAACGAAGATCGATCTTCCTCTCTGTAAAGATCTTGGAAATATCCACCAGAAGTCCGGTACGGTTATTTGCATAAACCTGGATCTCCGCTTCGTATTTCTCGGAATCCGCTCTGTCCGGCATCTGCCACTCTGCTTCAATGAGACGTTTCCGGTCAATCTCAGGCATGTTGAGCACATTCACACAGTCTGTACGATGAATGGTGATCCCTCTTCCTCTTGTTACAAAGCCTACGATCTCATCTCCCGGGATCGGACTACAGCATTTGGAAAAACGAACTGCCACATCATGAATGCCTTTTACTACAATGCCACTCTTACTCTTGGCAATGTGAAGCTTCTCCTGTGATTCGGAAGCTGCCTCCAGGACCTGTTCATCTGTAAGATTCTTCTTATGCTCCCTCTCATAGGCTTCTACCAGCTTGTTAAACACCTGACCTTCTTTCAGGCCGCCATGTCCGATCGCTGCCAATACAGAATCCCAGTCTCGGAAACCATATTTATGCATTACCGATTCCATATACTGTGGCTTGGTATATATGCCTGGTTTAAAGCCCTTGGTCTTGGCATACTGATTCAGCATGTCCTTACCCTTCAGGATATTATCTTCCTTCAGTTCTTTCTTAAACCACTGGTTGATCTTATTCTTAGCCTGTGTGCTCTTTACGATCTTCAGCCAGTCACGGCTGGGGCCCTGAGAATTCTGGGATGTTATGATCTCAATACGATCACCGTTTTTGATCTTATATTCAATAGGAACAAGTTTGCCATTGACCCTGGCACCTACCATCTTGTTTCCTACTGCACTGTGCACGCTGTATGCAAAATCAATAGGTGTAGAACCATTGGGAAGTGTTTTTACATCTCCCTGGGGAGTGAAACAGTAAACACTGTCCGCAAAAAGATCCAGATCATTTTTCAGAAGACTCATGAACTCCCGGTTATCGGACATGTCGCGCTGCCACTCCAGGATCTGGCGCAGCCAGTTCAGCTTCTCTTCCTCACTCTTTCCAGGTTTCTTACCATCGGAAGTTTCCTTATATTTCCAATGAGCTGCAATACCGTATTCTGCGGTTTTATGCATTTCAAATGTACGGATCTGGATTTCGAAAGGCTGTCCGTTAGGACCAATAAGCGTTGTATGCAGAGACTGATACATATTGGCCTTCGGCATTGCGATATAATCTTTGAATCTGCCGGGGATCGGCTTATACATCTCATGGATAACACCAAGAGCTGCATAACAGTCCTTCACAGTATCTACAATGATACGTACGGCAAACAGGTCATAAATCTGATCAATGGTTTTATCCTGATTGACCATCTTCTTATAGATGCTGAAGAAATGCTTCACGCGGCCATCCACCTGTGCCCTGATATTGGCATCCTCCATATGCTGCTTTACCTGTTTCACGATAGAATTAACAAATTCCTCACGGGCGCTTTTGCGAAGAGCAACCTTTTCTACCAGATCATAGTAAACATCCGGCTTCAGATACTTAAGAGAAAGATCATCCAGTTCCACCTTGATCTTGGAAATACCAAGCCGCATCGCGATGGGAGCATAGATATCCATGGTTTCTCTTGCTTTCTCCTGCTGTTTCTCCGGTCTCATATACTGCAGGGTACGCATATTATGAAGACGGTCCGCAAGCTTGATCAGGATGACGCGGATATCCTTAGCCATTGCAAGGAACATCTTTCTTAAATTCTCAGCCTGAACCTCTACCTTGTCCTTGGAATAGGACAGCTGTCCCAGCTTGGTAACACCATCTACCAGAAGCGCTACTTCAGAACCAAATTCCTTTTCTACTTCTTCATACGTCATCCAAGTATCTTCTACCGCATCATGAAGAAGGCCTGCCACTATGGTTTCCTTATCCAGCTCAAGATCCGCAAGGATGATCGCAACACAGAGAGGATGAATGATATAAGGTTCACCGGATTTACGTTTCTGATCCTTATGTGCCTCACTGGCCACTTTATAGGCCTTTTCGATCATGGAAATATCTGTAGACGGATGATATTTCTTCACACTTTTTATCAGCTCCTGATAAAGAACCTCAGGGCTTGTAAAATCATGCATGGATTTCACCGCCGCATCTGCCTTCCGGACAGACTCTCTTTTTTCTTCTTCCTTCTGTATCTCAATGTTTTGTTTTTCCGTATTTTTTGTCTCTGCCATTAAATCCCACCTGCCTGTGCACAATTTCATACTGCCGTATGACTACAACAGTTCACATCCCCTTCCACCGACAAAAAATTATTTTCCGTCGTAACAGATCACAGATGCCACATTATAACCTTTGAGACGCTCACGTCCCTTCAGACCTGCAAGCTCCATAAGGAAAACCACCTTGACAACCTCGCCGCCAAGCTCCTCCACAAGCTTGATGGCTGCTTCCACACTTCCGCCCGTAGCGATCAGGTCATCCACAATAACAACCTTCTGTCCCGGCTTGATGGAATCCTTATGCATCTCGATAGTTGCACTTCCATACTCCAGATCATAGGTTCTGGAAACGGTCTCACATGGAAGTTTTCCTGCTTTGCGGACCAGAACAAAGGGTTTGTGAAGATTATATGCGATCGGCATACCAAAGATAAAGCCTCTGGATTCAAGACCTGTGATCACATCGAACTCCTCACCCTCCAGACAATCCTGCATAGAATCAATGGCAAGCTGTAATCCATCCGCATCCTGAAGGACGCTGGTAACGTCACGGAAAATAATCCCTGGCTCTGGAAAGTCCGGGATACTTCTTACATATTCTTCTATTTTTTTCATAATAACCTCCAATGGTTTAATTTGTCAATCAGATGTTAGATAGTATAGCACTTTTTCTGTAGGGAATCAATGTGCAACCCGACAGAACTCGCGGAATTACGACAGGCCCTGGACTGCATATTGCCCAGTATAGAGCCTTCTTTCCTGTTTTACAGTCAATTACTCGCTGTCAGGATCTGCATTTTAGTGATACCTTCTCCTGTTATTCTGTAATATAATTTCGGATTACGATCTGTAAGGTCTCTCTTCCCTGATAACGGTTGATCTCAGGATAATATGTGACCGCAATACTTCCACAGTTTTTTATTCTATCAACAAATTCATCTGCTTCTCCAAAATATACTGCTTCCACTACACAGCCGGTACTGTCTGATAGCTGAAGCTTTGCCACATTCCTATTTTTGCCAAGAATACGACTGCTTAAAACCCGAAGTCCCTTCTGTGCAAAAATCGGTTTGGTATTTTCCTTTCCAAAAGGCTCCAGCAGGGATATCTCTTCCACAAGTTCCTTATTTATATAGGAAACCGGCATTGGCACATCGATCAGGATCTTTGGAGCCAGATCCTTTTCTGTCAGAGTACAGTTTTCGTTTAACCGTCTGCGGAACTCTTCCACATTTTCTTCTTTAATGGATAATCCTGCCGCCATAGGATGACCGCCATACTGTTCCATCAGATCTCCGCATTTTACCAGTTCCTCAAACATGGAATAGCTTTCTATGGAACGTCCGCTGCCTTTCACCATTGTTTCACCTTTTGTCAGGACAAAGACCGGTTTATTGTACTTTTCCCGGATACGTCCCGCAATAATTCCGGCCAGACTTTCGTGACAGTCCGGTAAATAGATCACAAGAACCCTGTCCTGTCCGATTTCTGTCTCTTCCACAATACGGATCGCTGCTTCCTTTCCCTCTTCTGTGAGAGCTTTTCTGCTTTGATTCAGCGCAGTCAGATCACCGGCAAGTTTTGCTGCTTCATCTTCCGTCTCCGCACAAAGTAGTTTCAGGGAACGTGCAGCGGTATCCAGTCTTCCACTGGCATTGATACATGGTCCCAGCACAAACCCTACATGATAGGCAGTGATCGGCCCATCCTCCAGGCCATTGGCACGGATCAGTTCACGGAGACCTTTGTTAGAAGTGTGGGAAAGTCGTTTCAGACCTTCCTTTACAAGGATGCGGTTTTCACCCTGAAGATCCATTACGTCTCCCACCGTGGCAATGGCTCCTAATTCCAGAAAATCTTCCAGCTCTTTTTCCGGAATCCCGCATGCCTCATAGAGAGCTGTCACCAGCTTCAACGCAACAACTGCTCCGCACAATCTTTTCTCCGGATAATTACAGTCCGGCTGTTTTGGATTTACAATGGCATCAGCCGGCGGAAGGATCAGTTCTCTTCCATCTTCCGTTTCTTTATAGGGAATTTCATGATGATCGGTTATTATCACCGTCATTCCCTTCTCTTTAGCCATAGTGATTTCATTGTACGCCGCAATTCCATTATCACAGGTAACAATTACGTCAATCCCATCATTCACTGCTCTTTCGATCAGGTGCTCATGGATTCCATATCCATCTGCCACACGGTCCGGAATATATGTATCTGCCAGAGCTCCTGCACGCTTCAGTCCTTTGATCAGAATGAAGGTCGATACTACCCCATCAATGTCATAATCGCCTATAATACGGATGCGTTTTTTTCCCTTTATTTTATTCCGCAGGATCTCCACTGCCTTATCCACATCTTTCATCAAATGCGGAGAAGCCAGTTCGTCCACCTTTCCATAAAGATATCTGCGAATTTCATCCCTGTCCTGTACATCCCGGTTTCGGATCAGTCTGGCGATCACCGGATCAATTCCGAACTCTTTTCCAATTGCAGCAAAATCCGCCCGTTTTGCAGCAACAACCCATCGTTCCATGTTGTTTCCTCCTTGATGCTTTGCCGCTTTCTTTCTTCAAAGCAACACAATAACCGTATTGTAACTCATACTCCTGCATAGCTGCAAGTTTTTTATGCCACACAAAAAAAACGTTCCGCCAGGAAATATTCTTTCCCGGTACGGAACGTTTCTGTTATTCAGCAATTTTATTCAGATTTCTCCTCATCATTCTGCTGCTTTGCTGCCTCCTGCGCTGCAAGGCGCTCGGCAACTCTTTTACGGTTTTTCTTCTTCGGCTGCTGCTGAGCTGTCTGCTGTCCGGATGGCTGTTTTACCTTTTTCTCAGATTTCTCGGAAGAAATCTTTGCGGAAGCTGCTGCAGCTGCCGGTGCTGCAACACGATTTTTTCTGAATGTTTTCATGGTGTACCACAGAGCACCAGTGATGCATACAGAAGAATATGCTCCACCGATGATACCTACCATCAGCGGTGCTGCAAATTCTTTAATTGAGGAAACACCCATTACATAAAGAATTGCAACCATTACAAATGTTGTCAGGGATGTGTAAATGCTTCGTGTCAGAGTTTCTGTAACACTGGTATTTACGATCTCTTTCAGTTTCTCATCCTCAACTTTCTTTCTGCCTCTCATATTCTCACGGATACGGTCGAAGATGACAATAGTAGCATTGATGGAATAACCTACGATCGTCAGCATACACGCAATAAATGTATTTCCCACAGATGTTCTGGAAATAACATAAAACGCAAGTACGACCAGGACATCATGAAGAAGTGCAAGTACTGCACTGCTTGCAAAGCGGATATCCTTGAAACGGAACCAGATGTAAAGAAGCATGAAGATCGCAGCTACGATAACCGCTACGATAGCGTCTCTTCTCATCTCATTGCTGACAGTAGCGGAAATATTCTCCGATGTGATCAGACTTGTATCTACATCAAAATTTTCCTCTAATGCCTTATTCAGTGCTTCTCGTTCCTTAAGATCCAGAGAACGTGTTTTGATCACTACCTGATTGGTTCCCTGCACCTTGGTCGGCTGTACATTCTTATCACCTGTCACTGCCTCAACAACCGGTGTTACCTCGGAATCGATCTCCTTGATATCCATCTCTTTATTGAAGGTTACATTAGTAGAAGTACCGCCGGAAAACTCCAGACTGTAATTCATGGCTTTGTCACCGATCACATTACTGTGGACCAGCATTCCTACAGGTCCGCAAAGGATCAGGATAATGGAAACAGCAAAGAAGATTTTTCTCTTTCCAACGAAATCCACAACCTTACGTTCCTTGGCAATGCCATAGAATTTCGGGTCACGAACACCAATTGCGTATACCGCATTAATAACAAGCCTGGATATAACCAGTGCTGTAAACATGGAGATCACGATACCCATTGCCAGCGTGTAGGCAAACCCCTTAACAGAACCGGAGCCAAGCCACATCAGCACACAAGCCGCGATCAGTGTTGTGATGTTTCCATCAAAAATAGCGGAAAACGCTTTGCCGAATCCACTTTTGATCGCTGCATGGACAGAAAGGCCTGCCGCGATCTCCTCACGGATTCTGGCGTAGATAATAACATTGGCATCCACTGCCATACCAATGCCCAGGATGATACCTGCAATACCCGGAAGCGTAAGGGTGATATCAAAGGCATTCAGCGTGATCAGCATTAAGGTTGTATAAAGAACCAGTGCAACAGATGCAACCAGACCTGGGATACGGTATGCGATGATCATGATCAGCATAACGATCACAAGACCGATTGCTCCGGCTTTTACACTTGTTGCGATGGCTTCTTCACCAAGCTGTGCAGCAACTACGCTGGAACGAAGCTCGGTAAGCTCAAGACTTAAGGAACCGATTCTTATGTAAGAAGCAAGATTCTGTGCCTCTTCTGTACTTGCCATTCCGGTGATCTGAGCTTTTCCGCCGGAAATCTCCTCATTTACATTCGGAGCGCTTAAAACCTGATCGTCATATACGATTGCGATCTGCTTTCCAACATTTGCCTTGGTAGCTTCCGCAAATTTGGTTTTTCCATTCTTTGTAAGAGTCAGACTGACTGCATATTTCTGGGAGCTTGTGGATGAATCCTGATAAGCACCTCCCTCAGCGTCTGCAACGTCTGTACCTTCCAGTACAACAGATCCGGCTTTCTGGATATCCTCAATACTTCTTGCAAGAACATATCCACTCTCACTGTTTCCTGTTGTAAAATTCTGGTTTCCGTCTGCATCTGTCTGATCGATAAAATACAGAGAACCTGGCTTTCCAAGTTCTTCCAGGATCGCATTTGCATCTGATACTCCTGGAATCTCAATGGTGATACGGTTGGAACCTTCCTGATATGCCTGTGCCTCAGTACTGTACTGAGAAACACGCTGCTGCATCTTGTAAACAGTATCGGACATGTCTTCCTTGCTCGGATTGCTGTCCTTAGCCTGGTATGTGATGCTGACACCGCCGGCAAGATCAAGTCCGGTGTTGATATTCTTAGCCGAACCTGTTCCTGTAGGACCAATGCCTACCGCAGCCACATAGCAGAAGAATACTGTGACAATTGCTGTCAGAAGCAGCACTGCAATTCCTCTACTTTTCTTCATTTTCTTTTTCCTCTCTTATTCCGCCAAAGCGGCTTTTATCATGATAGCGCACTCCACACGCTTCCTCTGGAGTTCGCATCCGATCTTATAATTCCCCCGGATATCTCCGCCGAAATGGTAACCATTTGCCGCACAGCCGCCGCTGCAGTAGAACCTGGCAAAACAGTCTTTACAGTCCGGTTTCGTATAGACGTTACATCTTCCAAAGTCTTTTACGATTTCAGGCTTTGTGATTCCCTCGTCTACATTACCCATAAGGTACTGTTCCTCACCCACAAACTGGTGACATGGATAAAAATCTCCCCACGGAGTAACAGCCAGGTACTCGGTTCCTGAGCCGCATCCGGAAAGTCGTTTGTATACACACGGACCACCGGTAAGGTCTATCATAAAGTGGAAGAAGTTGAATCCTTTTCCCTCTTTTTCTCTTTTGATCATTTCTTTTGCAAGAATATCATACTGTTCCAGGATCTGTGGGATATCCTCCTCACGGATCGCATACTCTTCTGTATCTGCTGCCACGACCGGCTCAACAGAAATCTGCTTGAAGCCAAGATCTGCCAGATGCAGAACATCCTGAGAGAAATCAAGATTATGATGAGTAAAGGTTCCTCTTACATAATACTTGTCCTGATTTCTGGATTCCGCAAATTTCTCAAATTTCGGCATGATCAGATCATAGCTTCCTGCACCCTTACGGAACGGGCGCATGTAGTCATGAACTTCTTTTCTACCGTCCACGCTTAAGACAACATTTCCCATTTCCTTATTGCAGAATTCCATCACCTCATCATTTAAAAGAACGCCGTTGGTTGTCAGTGTGAAGCGGAATTTTTTGTTATGAAGTTTCTCCTGTTCCCTTCCGTATTTCACAAGATCCTTTACAACCTGCCAGTTCATAAGAGGCTCGCCGCCAAAGAAATCCACTTCCAGATTCTTTCTGGAGCCGGAATTAGCGATCAGGAAATCCAACGCTTTTTTTCCTACCTCAAAAGACATCAGCGCACGTCTTCCGTGATACTCTCCTTCTTCTGCAAAACAATATCTACATGCCAGATTACAGTCATGAGCAATATGAAGGCAAAGAGCCTTTACAACGGTCTGGCGGTTTTTGGTAAATTCATCAATGATATTCTCATAAATATCTTTTGTAAAAAGCATTCCCTGTTCCTGAAGCTTTTTACATTCAGTTACAGAGGTTTCCACATCCTCTTTCTTAAAACGGTCGCCAAGCTTCTCAGCAATGGCAGCCGCTTCCATGCCTTCTTCAAGATACGGCAGCACCTCATAGGTTACTTCATCTACTAGGTGGATACAGCCGCTGTTGATATCCAGCACAATATTATATCCATTACTTTGATAACGGTGAATCAGACTCATCTTCCCGCAATCCTTTCTAAAATTCTTTTATAACCCGACAAAACGCGCCCTCCGGCGCGTTTTGCTGGATACCTGTTACTTTCAGATAAAACAAGTGAAGCAGCGGATCTCCCGCTGCTTTCCACTCATTCAACGGCTGCTTCTTATTTATGCTCGCAGCTCTGGTTTCCTACTGTACAGGAAGTCTTGCAAGCAGACTGACAGGATGTCTGACATTCGCCACATCCACCCTTCTTAACCGTGTTCTGAAGGTTCTTTGTATTTAATGTCTTGATATGTTCCATGATATATCCTCCTTTATGTATTCTATTCTTCGCCTAGTATAGCATAAAATCATCGATTTTCAAAGCATTTTTTTGTAAGCTTTTACGACAGCATCCCACCAATGGCTCCGCCACCAAGGCACATGAAAAAAGTAGTCAACGCATGGGCAAAGGTCATATCCCATTTCCCCTGTGCCAGAAAAGATACCAGAAGCAGCAGAACATAATAGGAAAGCCCGGTAACGATCCCCCATATATATCGGTCTTTCCGTATGATCTTTCCCGCCATAAAACCTCCGACCAGGCAGGATACTACATAAATAATAATGATCCCCACCGCCGCCGTCCCTCCTCCAAATTCAAACTGAAAGAGCAGAAACGCCAGTATCAGAAGAAAAAGTCCTGTCACTCCATAGGCTAGCAGCAATGATCGTAATATTGCTTTTCCCTTCATAAAAAAGCCCTCCCACAGTCATTATATGGGAGAGCTTTTTCTCTTATTCATTACTTCTTTCTTTTCTTAAAAAACACTGCTACACCAGCTACAACTGCCGCTGCCACAAACAAGATCACAAACGGAAGGATCTGAGTGTTATCTCCGGTATTTACCTGTTTCTTGGATGTTGTTGCAGAAGACTGTTCTTCAGCCTCATTCTCCGCCGTATCACTGTTCTGAGAAGAAGACTGTTCCTGATCTGTGCTATCTGAAGTCAGATTCTGAGATGTCTCTGCCGTATTGGTGTCTGTACTGTCTGTTTCTGCAGAATCTGCAGTACCTGAAGATGCAGTATCCGAAGATGAAGCATCAGCTGCAGGTGTAATCGTTGCACCGGTATTGCTTTCAGCATCTGGCCCTACCAGAGATTTACTTCCAGCGATGCCAAATGGGCTGAATGAATGTGTACTGAAAGTCATTGTGGCACCATCCATGCTTGGAATGATGGTCTCCATTGCGCCATTATCAAGAAGGTGTTCAATCGAATATGTATAGCCTGCCTTTACAGGTACAGTCACACTGATATACTCCCCATCCGGAATTTTATACTCTGTATTATTCTGTGTATCCCAGAGTTCAAACTCATAGGATTTAAAGATTGTTGCATCTTCTTCATTGGTAAACTGATAGTCCTCACCACCAGAAACACGAAACTGTACATACCACGGAAGATCGATTCCTGATACAGTTATTCCATCACAGGTATGATTTTGAGACGCAATTTTCTCTTTTTCTGTTTCTGTCAGATCGGTAGCTGCATTCTGAGGGCGTTTATCCTCTGTATCATCTTTCCTGTCAAAAATATTATCCTTGTTTTCTTCAGTATCAGGAGTCTCCGTAATTTCCGGGATCGCGGTAATTTCAGCATCGTTATTTTTTTCATGATTCTCATCGTCTCTATTCTCAGATGCTGCATCGGGATCCATACCATCTTCTGCCGCCGGAGTTATCGTTACAGCAGGAGTTTCCACAGCTTCTGCTTCTTCCCCATCCTGAGTTTTATTATCCTCAGATGGTGCAGCTGTTATCTCCGGATCCCTTTTTTCCTCTCCACTGGCATCTGCTGCATCTGTTGTATCTGAAGAATCTGAAGAAGACTGCTCCGTTTTTCCTGTTGTCTCCGGATCTTCTTTATTTTCCTGGGCACTGTCATCCTGCAGACCTTCGTTCTTCTCCTCATTCTCTGCAGTGCTGTCCTCTGTTTCTTTTACAGAAGTATCTGCATCATTCTCATTAACGTCGGTTCCATTTTCCTCTTTATCATCGGTTCCATAGGATTCTCCTGAATCTGAATCAGAAGAATCGGAGCTTTCCTCACTTCCGGAATTTTCCTCTGTACTGTCAATGCTGCTGACCACAACTGTCACGGAACCTGTAAGTGTTCCTGAATTACTGTCCCACCCCGGAAGGCCTGAAAGGTCAGCACCTGCAGCAGGTTTGAACACTACCCCACAGGATTGCACACGTTTGTCCGGAACATAAGAACTATCTGCCCAGGAAAGAGTTCCATACGCATTAGATGGGAGCGCAATGTTAGCAAGAGCTGTAGGGCTGTCAATAGTTATATTATCCGGGATCACAGCACCGGATTCTATACCTGAAGAGTTCTCCGCATATGCCGGAAAGGTCTGTCCTCCGATCAGTGTCATGGACAATGCCGCTGCTGCCAGTATTGAAAAGCTTCTGCTAAATGTAACCTTTGTGTTCTTTTTCATAATAATCTGCACCTCTATATTCAAAATCTAAGATTCATATTTGCCTTTTATCAAAAAATTCAGTTATATAAAGTATCGAACGCATGTAACATGCGCTCGAACCAATATTTCTCCAAAAATTAATATCTTGTTAATCTTTCGTAACAGATATTTCTTTTTTCGTCAAATGCATTATAACACAATTCTTTTTTTTACGACACCCCTAAATTCTTTAGGTTAGAATCGATGATGGAGTAAACGAAAAAGCAGTTTTGACATT